>CAMLMA010000041.1 GCA_946481065.1 uncultured Nitrosomonadales bacterium | reverse complement strand
CGACCCCCACCATGTCAAGGTGGTGCTCTAACCAGCTGAGCTACGCGCCTGTTGTCACATGACGATGAATGCCATGCAGCAAAAGAGCTGCGCATTCTAGCGCATTGCGGCTTTTCGCGCAAACCAGATTCACGGGCAGGGATCTCTCTGCTGGCCTGAGCGTCCGCCCCGAAGGCAGCGTTATAATGGCGGCCTGATGACAAGCTCAGTCATGACCCATTCCGTGCAGAACGACGATGCCCTGATCGACACGCTGGCAGCACAGGGTTATGTGGTTGTCGATAACTTCATGGACGGGGCGATCGTCACTGGCCTGGCGGCTGAGGCCATTGTGCTGCAACAGACGAACGGATTGAAACCTGCGGGTATCGGCCGCTTGCAGACTTCCCAGCTGGATCGCGCGTTGCGGGGCGATGCGATCCAGTGGCTCGACGAATCGCAGGCATCGCCAGCGCAGCGTCTGTACCTGGACCGCATGCATGGGCTGCGCGAGCATTTCAATCGCACGCTTTACCTCAATCTGGTCGAACTCGAAACCCACTTCGCCGTGTATCCGCCGGGCGCGGGTTATACCAGGCATCTCGACCAGTTCCAGGCTTCTGGCGCGCGCAAGATCAGCAGCATCCTGTACCTCAACCCGGCGTGGCAAAGCGCATTCGGTGGCCAACTGCGCCTGTATCTCGATGGAACGAATCCACTACCTTACCTGGATATCGAGCCTATCGGCGGGCGTCTGGTGCTGTTCGACGCCAGCCGTTTCTACCATGAGGTGTTGCCGGCGTCGCAGCCACGCGTCAGCCTGACTGGCTGGTTCCGCACGCGGCCTGAGCACCCGCTCACTTGACCCGCAGATTTGACATAGATCGATGAAGAAAACCGCACAAACCCTTACTCAAGACCAGATCCGCCACATGTTCGACGGTACCGAATTACGTGGCGCAGGCCATGTCATCGTCGACCTGCTGGCCGACCATCTGGACCGCAATCTGCAAGGCAAGGGCGATGTACTCGACTGGCAGGCACCACAGGAAGCCATCGCCCACTGGCAGCAGCCCTTGCCTCAGCAACCATCACTGACACCCAAGGGGTTCATCGCCGCCCTGCGCGATGACATCCTCGCCAGCAGCCTGCATATCCATCACCCCCGCAACATGGGGCATCAGGTCGCGCCGCCCCTGCCGGTCGCCGCGCTATGCGACCTGGTGGCCGCCCTCACCAACCAGGCCATGGCCGTCTACGAGACCGGCCCAAGTGCGACGCTGATCGAGCGCCAGGTCATCCATTGGCTGGGCGAACTCATCGGCTGGCAAGCCACCGAAGGCGTACTCACCTCCGGCGGCGCGCAGGCCAACCTCACTGCCCTGCTGGCGGCGCGGCAGGTGCAGACGCAAAAGCGAGGCCATGACACCTGGCGGCATGGCGTGGATGCCGCACAACGCTTATGTATCCTCGCCAGCGAGCATGCGCATTACTCGGTGAGCCGGGCCGCCGGCATCATGGGCCTGGGTACAGACGCCGTGGTCAAGGTCGCGACCGACCCACAGGGGCGCATCGACCTGCAAGCCCTGGAAGATGCCTATGCCGCATGCCTGAGTCAGGGGCAGCGGCCTTTTGCGGTAGCCGCCAACGCGGCATGCACGCCCACCGGCAGCATCGACCCCCTGCAGGCGATCGGCGAATTCTGTCGTGCGCATGAGCTCTGGTTCCATGTCGATGGCGCACACGGCGCCTCGGCCCTGTTATCGGCGATACACAAACAGGCATTGCAAGGGATCGAACTCGCGGATTCGGTGGTGTGGGATGGCCACAAACTGCTCTATATGCCGGCGACGGTCTCGGCTGTGCTGTTCCGTGAACCGCAGCACAGCTATGCCGCCTTCGCGCAGGAAGCCTCCTATCTATTCCAGGGCGACAGCGCGGCCGACGAGCATTACAACACCAGCTACCGCACCCTGGAATGCACCAAGCGCATGATGGGCCTCAAGCTGTGGGCGGCATTCTCGCTCTACGGCGCGCAACGGCTGGGACAACTGGTCGACACGGTGTTCTCGGGCGCACGGATATTCGCCGAGCAGTTGAGCATGCAGCCGGATTTTGAACTGCTGATGCCGCCGCAGACCAATATCGTATGTTTCCGGCATCGCGTGTCGGGGCTATCGGCGGCGGCATTGAATGCGCATCAGGCGACCCTCCGCCAGGAACTGGTCCGTAGCGGGCGTTTTCACCTGACGCAAGTGGAGCTGCATGGCACGCTCTGGTTGAGGACCACCATCATGAATCCCCTGACCAGCCCGCTGGAGCATGCGGCGTTGATCGAGGCCATCCGCGATACCCATCTATAACCATCTGTTATTCATGGTTATATCTTGTTGAAAAATACATTAATCTTTCATCAGCCATCAGAAATGATAGGCCGTAGATCATGACGGGCACTGCCGTTGGCAGTAGCATGGAACAGCACGTAAGGAGACAGGTGTAGCCGTAAAGTTTTGGGATCGTAAAGGCGCAGTTACCGGAAATACAGTCACGGAAAGGAGCGATAGGATTCTTGCCTGATGCTGGAAAAGTCAATTTCGAACATCTGCTGCTCGATGAATCTCCCGACGCGGTCATCGCCACCGACGCCAGCGGCAAGGTGTTGTTCTGGAACAAGGCTGCGCAGACGCTATACGGCTATACCTCTCAGGAAGCGGTCGAGCGCTCCATCTTCGACCTGGTCGTACCGGGTCAATCGGCCGCCAATGAACGGCAGCTCCTGGCCGATGCCGCCGACAAGGACATCCTCACTTACGAGACCATCCGCAAGCACAAGAACAACGCCCTCCTCTACGTCAACGTCTCCAGCAAAGCCATCCGCGACGCCTCTGGCCGTATCAGCCACATCCTCTCGAACAATATCGACATCACGCACCTGCAGGCCATGCGCGACGCCAAGTTGGTGGAAGCACGCTATGGGGAGATCCTGCAATCGATGCCGGACGGCATCGTCATGGTGAACCCGACAGGCACGATCGTCTATGCCAACAACCAGGCCGAGGTGTTGTTCGGTTTCGAAGCGGGCAAGTTGCGCGGCGGGCTGATCGAGATACTGTTGCCAGAACGCTTCCGCGGCCGCCACATCGCCCATCGCTCCAGCTTCATGGAACAGGCACGCACGCGCAGCATGGGCATGGGCCTCGAACTCTACGGCCTGCGGCAGGATGGCAGCGAATTCCCCATCGAGATCAGTCTCAGCCCCCTGCATACACAGGACGGCGTGCTGGTCATGAGCGCGATCCGCGACATCAGCGAACGCAAGAAGGCCGAGCAGAAATTCCGCGGGCTGCTCGAATCCGCCCCGGATGCCATCATCATCGTCGATCACGAAGGCAAGCTCGTGATCGTCAATTCGCAGACCGAGAAGCTCTTCGGCTACACGCGCGATGAGCTGATCGGCGAAAAGATCGAGTTGCTCCTGCCGGAGCGCTACCGCAAGCATCATCCGGGGCACCGCAAGGACTTCTTCAAGGATCCGCGTGTGAGGCCCATGGGCGTAGGCCTGGAACTCTATGGCCGACGCAAGGACGGCACCGAATTCCCCATCGAGATCAGCCTCAGCCCACTGGAGACCGAGGAAGGCACGCTGGTGTCGAGCGCCATCCGCGATATCACCGAGCGCAAGCTGTTCGAGCAGGCCCTGCAAGAGAAGAACATCGAACTGCAGAACGCCAACCAGGCCAAGGACGTCTTCCTCACCAACATGAGCCACGAGCTACGCACGCCGCTCAATGCCATCCTCGGCTTCACCGGCACCCTGCTCATGGAGATGCCGGGGCCGCTCAATGAGGGCCAGCGCAAGCAGCTCAACACCGTCCAGACCAGCGCCAAGCATCTGCTGTCGCTGATCAACGATCTGCTCGACGTCGCCAAGATCGAAGCCGGCAAGACCGAGCTCGCGCCATCGCGTATCGACTGCGTGCAGCTGATGGAGGCGCTCATGCCCTCTCTGCAGCACCTGGCTGAATCCAAAGGGCTGGATTTCCGCTGCGATCTGCCCGACGGTCCGGCGCACCTGCAGAGCAATGAGCGCGCCTTGAGCCAGATCGTCATCAACCTCGTCAATAACGCGATCAAGTTCACCGAGGAAGGCAGCGTCGAGATCAAGCTCACACATCATCCGGAAGGCGCTGCGGCACATCGCGTCGAGATCAGTGTCGCGGATACCGGCATAGGCATCGCCGAGGCCCACCTGCCCAAACTGTTCAAGGCTTTCGAACGCCTGAACATCCAGGCCAGACAACCCAAGGAAGGCACCGGGCTCGGCCTGCACCTGAGCCAGAAACTGGCGCAGCTGATCGGTGGCGAGATCAGTGTACAAAGCACGCCCGGCGTCGGCAGCACCTTCACCCTCAGGTTAACGGACCTGCCATGACGATCGCGCGCATCCTCATCATCGAAGACAACCAGTTCAACCACGAGCTGATCGAATACCTGCTCACAGAAGCCGGTTATCTCACCCTGTCGGCATGGGACGGCCTCGAAGGCCTGAACACAGCGCGCGCATCCGCGCCCGATCTCATCCTATGCGACCTGCAGATGCCGGTGATGAACGGCTACGAGGTCGTGCAAAAGATCAAAGCCGAAGCGCCCATCGATCGCATCCCGATCGTGGCGGTGACCGCATCCTCCATGACGGGAGATTCGGACAAGGCCATCTCTGCCGGTTTCGACGGTTATATCGCCAAGCCGATCGAACCCAGAACCTTTATCCAGCAGATCGAGGCATTCCTGCCGCCGAGTTTACGGCTTGAGGCGAACCCGGACTGAGCCATCATGTCGACCATCCTCATCATCGACGACAATCACGCCAACCGCGAACTCATCATCACGCTATGCCGGCACATGGGCCATGAATGCATGGAGGCGGCGGACGGGCTGGAAGGATTGGAGATGGCACTGGCCACCCGGCCGGAGTTAATCATCTGCGATATCCTGATGCCGGTCATGGACGGCTACGAATTCGTGCGTCAGGTGCGTGCTGACCCACGCATCGCCGGTACCCGGGTCATCTTCCACTCCGCCAATTACAGCAAGGCCGAGGCGCAAAGCCTCGCGCAAGCGGCTGGCGTGCACAGCATGCTCATCAAGCCATGCGAACCTGAAGAGATCATGCGCGTCATCAAGGACGCATTGGACGAGTCCCCTGATTTGCATACCGCCCCCGCGGAACTGGAATTCGACCGGGAGCACCTGCGGCTCATCACGGACAA
Source organism: uncultured Nitrosomonadales bacterium (assembly GCA_946481065.1). The sequence continues at coordinate 8,219 of CAMLMA010000041.1, read as the reverse complement.
GCTGGCCGAGAAAGCCTATCAACAAGAGCGCATCAATCAGCGCCTGACCTCGCTCATCGATATCAACCTGAAACTGGCGTCGGTCAAGGATGCACAGCTGCTGCTGCATGAAGTATGCGAAGGCGCGCGCCAGCTCATCGACGCGAGGTTCGCCTTGCTGAGTGTCCGCGAGAAGAATGGCGAAACCGGCTTCTATCTCTTCACCTGCGGCCTCTCGGATGCCGAGGTCGAACGACTGCCGGAGGCCAGTGTCCATTACGACCTGATCGCACAAGCCACCGAGCAGTGGAGCTCGACACGACTCATCAACCCCTCTGGTGACCCGCGGGCCGCCGGCTTGAGCCAGGACTATCCCGATATCTGGAATGGGCTTATCGCGCCGATCAACTCACTGAGCTATATCTACGGCTGGCTGTTTCTCGCCAACAAGGTCGATGCCGAGGGTTTCAGCGAAGAAGACAGCTACATGCTGACCATTCTCGCTGCACAGGTCGGGCGTATCTACGAGAACGGCAGCCTCTATACGCAGGTGGCGCAACGTCATGCCCAGTTGCAGGCAGAGATCGAAGAACGCAAACGGGTAGAGAATGCCCTGCGCAAGTCCTCAGCCACCATGCGCCAGCTGATCTCGCAGGCGCCGATTAGCATCGCCATGTTCGATCGCAACATGGATTACCTGGTCTGCAGCAACCGCTGGATCAAGGATCATGGCCAGAAGGAAGAGAGCCTGATCGGCAAGAACCACTACGCGATCATGCCCGTCGCGGAAAAGTGGCGAGAAATCCACCAACTCGGTCTGGCCGGCCAGACCATCAAGAACGATGAGGACTTCTGGATCGGGCCGGACGGCAAGAAGCACTGGATACGCTGGGCCATGGTGCCATGGAATGACGATACCGGCGCCGTCGGTGGCATCATCATCTCGCTCGAGGACATCACCGAAAACCGGCTGGCCGAAGAAGAACTGCGCATCGCCGCCATCGCCTTCGAGGCCCAGGAGGGCATCATCGTCACCGACGCGGACAACGCCATCCTGCGGGTCAATCAGGCCTTCACAGCGATCACGGGCTATGACGCACAAGAAGCCATCGGCAAGACGCCGGGCATGCTGGACTCCGGCAACCATGACGCCGATTTCTACCGGAAGCTATCCACGGCCTTGAGAAAGGCCCATTACTGGCATGGCGAGATCTGGCATCGCCGCAAGAACGGCGACGTCTACCCGGAATGGCTGACCATCAGCGCCGTGCTTGATCCAGGGGGAGACGTCAGCCATTACGTGTATTCGTTCTTCGATATCTCGCAATACAAGGCGGCCGAGGACAAGATCGAGCACCTGGCGTTCTACGATCCGCTCACCGGCCTGCCGAACCGGCGTCTGCTGCATGACCGCCTGCATCATGTGATCACTTCCGGCGGGCGGCATCAGCGCTATGGCGCCCTGCTCTTCATCGACCTCGACAACTTCAAGGTACTGAACGACACCAAGGGCCATACCATCGGCGACATGCTACTGGTGGGGGTGGCGGAACGGCTGCAGACGTGCGTGCGCGAGGTCGATACCGTGGCCCGGCTCGGTGGCGACGAATTCATCGTGCTGCTGGAGAACCTGCACGAGAGCGCCGAGATCGCTGCCAGCACGAGCGAGAGTGTGGCCGAGAAGATCCTGCATCAGCTCCGCCAGGATTTCACGCTGGAAGGCTATGTCTACCATAGCTCCGCCAGCATCGGCATCAGCCTGTTCAGCCAACAGGAAGTGAATGCGGAAGAATTGCTGAAACGCGCCGATACCGCGATGTACCAGGCCAAGAACGCGGGGCGCAACACCCTGCGCTTCTACGACCCGGCGATGCAGCATGCGCTCGAAAGCCGCGCAGCGCTGGAGACGGACTTGCGGCATGCGCTGGAGGATAACCAGTTCCAGCTCTATTTCCAGTGTCAGGCCTATCATAACCGGCAGATCATCAGCGCCGAGATCCTGTTGCGGTGGATACACCCGCAGCGCGGCATGATCTCCCCGCTCGAATTCATCCCGCTCGCCGAAGAGACCGGGCTCATCGTACCGATCGGCCAATGGGTGCTCGAGAGCGCCTGTGCACAGCTCAAGGCTTGGGAGCATGATGTGGAGACCGCGTTCCTCAAGCTCTCCATCAACGTCAGTGCAAGACAGTTCCATCAGGACGATTTCGTCGAGCAGGTCACCCAGACCGTACTCAAGAGTGGCATCGACCCCGATAAGCTGGATATCGAGCTGACCGAGAGTCTGGTGCTGGACGACATCAACGAGACCATCCGCAAGATGGAAGCCTTGCGCGAGATCGGGGTGCGCTTCTCCATGGACGACTTCGGAACGGGCTATTCCTCACTGGCCTACCTGACCCAGCTGCCGCTGGACAAGCTCAAGATCGACCAATCCTTCGTGCGTAATATCGGCGTCAAGGATAGCGATGCCGTGATCGTGCAGACCATTATCGGCATGGCCAGCAACCTCAGGATGGAAGTGATCGCGGAAGGCGTCGAGACCGAAGCGCAACGCGCCTTCCTCGAAGCGCACGGATGCCCGGTATGTCAGGGCTACCTGTTCGGCAAGCCAGTGCCTTATGCGGAATTCATGCGACAGCTACGGGACCAGGCAGGACCAGCGTGAGCGCAGATGGCTTCAAGCCTCGTGGCCGGATCGGAGCATCTCTCCATAGCCCGCACGATAGTCCGGGTATGCCAGCTCAAAGCCGGTAGCGCGTAGCAGCTGGTTGCTGAGCCGCTTGCCGCCGGACACAGGGATGGCTGGCGTTTGCGTGCAATCGACGCCCAACTGCCCGGCGATCCAGCGCAGCACCTCTTGCTGCGGTACCGGAAGGTCATCCGTCACCAGATACAAGTGCTCGACCGGCATACCCGCCGCCACGCGCTCGATGAGGAATGCGGTGAAAGCCGCGGCATCGTCGCGGTGGATGCGATTGCTCCAGGCATTCTCGGCTGGCCAGCGCTCTGGTTCAGCCGCCAGCCGCAACATACGCGTGCGCCCGGGCCCGTAGATGCCCGACAGGCGCAGCACCGTCGTGCCGCAAGGCAGCCCCTGCAACAAGCCCTCTGCCTGAAACAGCCGTTCACCGCCGAAATCAGCGGGTACAGCGGGGGTCGACTCGTCAAGCAAGACATCGGCGCGCTGGCCATAGACGCGCGTACTGGAAACGAAAAAGACATGCCTGAGCTGGGCGGGGTCGAGTGTAGCCAGGACGTTGCGCAGGCCATCGACATAATGCATGCGGTAGCTGTCGTCGGTCTGCGCGTCGGCGGCGACGCAATAGAGCAGGATGTCAGGGCGCAGTGTTCGCAGTGCGCCTAGGGAATCTGGGCGAGTGACATCGGCTTGTATAGCCGTCATCCCATTGGGAAAAGGCTGTGCGCTGCGGCGCAGGCCATGGATATCGAATCGGGCATGCGCGAGCGCCGACACGACCCCCAGGCCGAGATCGCCGCAACCAGCGATCAGTACGCGCGAGGTCATGTATCCAGGGGCCAGGCGTCCTGCAATACCTTCTCGGCCCAGAACAACGCGATGATGGTCTTGCCGTCGGTGATCGCGCCATCACGCACCATGCGCAGGCAATCCGGCAAGCTGGCATCGAACAGCTGCAGATGTTCATCCTCATCCCGTTGGTGCTCGCCTGCACTGAGGTCGCGAGCAAGGTAGATATGGATGACTTCGTTGGAGTAACCGATGCAGGGATGCTGCTTCGCCACGTAATCCCAGCGTCGTGCCGTGTAGCCAGTCTCTTCAAGCAGCTCACGCTGGCCAGTGACGAGGATATCCTCATTGGGATCGATCTTGCCCGCGGGCAGTTCGATGAAGACTTGCTTGAGGGGATAACGGAATTGGCGCTCGAGCAGCAGGTTACCGTTAGGCAGCACCGGAATCACGATGACGGCGCCCGGATGCACGATGAATTCGCGCATCGACTGGTGGCCGTTGGGCAGGCGCGCGTTATCGCGCAGGACATGCAGCAGATTGCCGTCGAAGACGGTCTCGGAACTGAGTGTGGTTTCGGTGAGATCCTCGTCCTGGCTCATGCCGCGCGAATCATTGCTTCCAGAGATAGCGATAAACGAAGCCGGGGAAAGCGAAGACCAGGAACAGACTGGCGGTGATGGCGTAGAACTCCCAGTGCTGCGGCGCCGATTGGCCCACGGTCGCGCTCTCGGTGTAGAACCCAACCGCGCCCATGACGAAATACAGGACGATCAGTTCCAGCGCGCACCAGCCAATGTTCTTGGGCTGGCGCTTGAGCGGGATGACGTAGAACAGGCGTTCAGAGAACCACGGCAGATTCGCGGCGAGGAATGCCAGAGACAACAGCAGCCAGTTGGTCATGGTTATTGCAGGCTTCTTAAAATGGCATAGGCGCAGATATCCATCAGCCGCTGCGGCATCAAGCCCAGGATCAGCAGACCGACGGCATTCACGCTCAGTACCATGTTGAGTTCAGGATGGGCGACGATCGGGCTGTGGTCTTCCGGTTCGTCGAAGTACATGAGTTTGACCACGCGCAGGTAGTAGAACGCGCCGATGGCGGCCATCAGCACCGCAAAGACCACGAGCCAGACAAAACCAGCATGCAAGGCTGCCTGCAACACGGTGAACTTGGCATAGAAGCCCAGTGTCGGTGGTACGCCGGCCATGGAGAACATGACGATGAGCATGAGGAAGGCATACCAGGGACTGCGCTGATTCAGGCCCTTGAGGTCATCCAGGTTTTCGGCCTCGAAGCCCTTGCGCGACAGCAACATGATGATGCCGAAAGCGGCCAGGGTCATCAGCACGTAGGACGAGACATAGAACATGGCCGAGGCATAACCGTTGATGCTCGCGCTCATCAGGCCGAACAGCAGGAAACCGATGTGCGAGATGGTGGAATACGCCAGCATGCGCTTGAGGTTGGTCTGGGCGATGGCGGTGATGTTGCCGATGGCGATGGACAGCACGGCCATGATGACCAGCATGCCTTGCCAGTCGATCGCGAGCACGAACATGCCCTGTGCCAGCATGCGGATAACGAAAGCGAATGCCGCAAGTTTTGGTACTGAGCCGATGAGCAGGGTCACCGCCGTCGGCGAGCCCTGATAGACGTCGGGCACCCACATCTGGAAAGGCACGGCGCCGAGCTTGAAGGCAAGGCCGGCGACGATGAACACCAGGCCAAGGATCAACACCGAGTGATCCGGTACGCCATTGAGCAAGGCCGCGGAGACCTGCGAGATATTGAGGCTGCCGGTCATGCCGTAGAGCATGGACATGCCGTATAACAGCATGCCGGAGGCCAGTGCGCCGAGCACGAAATACTTCATTGCGGCCTCGGTCGCACGCGGGTTGTCACGATCCAGCGCCACCAGCGCATAGAGGCTCAGCGACAACAGTTCCAGCCCCATGTAGAGCGTGAGGAAGTTCTGGCCGGAGACCATCACCATCATGCCCGCCATGGCGAACAGCACCAGTGCATAGAACTCGCCGCGGAACATGCCGCGCAAAGCGATGTAGACGCGCGAATACGCCAGCAGCATCGAGGTGCCGAGATAGATCATGAGTTTCAGCACGTCGGCCATCGGGTCGTCGACGAACATGCCGGTGAAGGCGTAGCTGACCGAAGGCGTATGCGTGCTGATGGTGATAAAAGCGGCGCCGAGCAGGGTCAGCTGCGAGAAGATATAGAGCAGGATGCGCGTATTGGATTTGAGGAACAGGTCCAGCAGCAGGATGAACATCGCCATCGAGAGCACGAAGATCTCGGGCAGGACGGCGATCAGGTCGAATTGGATGCTATTCATTCGCTAAATCCCCGGGATCTTGCTCTGTGCAAGATGTGATAGCAGGTTGTTGACTGTGGCGTGCGTCAGCTCGGTGATCGGCTGCGGATAGACGCCAAACCCGATGACCATGATGGCCAGCACAGACAGGATCAGGGCTTCACGCTTGTTGAGGTCCTTGAGCGCGGCGACATGCGGGTTGGCGATATCGCCATAGAACACGCGCTTCACCATCCAAAGCGTATAGGCGGCGCCAAAGATCAATGTGGTCGCGGCAAGGAAGGCATACCAGAAGTTCTCCTGCAGGGCACCCAGGATCACCAGGAACTCGCCGACAAAACCGGATGTGCCGGGCAGGCCGGCGTTGGCCATGGCGAACAATACGGCAAACGCGGCGAAGGTCGGCATGGTGTTGACCACACCGCCATAATCGGCGATCTGGCGACTATGCATGCGGTCATACAGCACCCCGACGCACAGGAACATGGCGCCGGAGATGAAGCCGTGCGAGATCATTTGCACCATGGCACCCTCCATCCCCAGCGGATTGAAGATGAAGAAACCGAGGGTGACGAAGCCCATGTGCGAGATCGACGAATAGGCGATCAGCTTTTTCATGTCCTGCTGCACCAGCGCGACGAGCGCGATGTAGACCACGGCGATCAATGACAGCGCGATCATGAACCCGGACAGGTATTGCGCGGCATCTGGCGCGATCGGCATGGCGAAACGCAGGAAGCTGTAACCGCCGAGCTTGAGCATGATCGCAGCCAACACCACCGAGCCACCGGTGGGTGCCTCAACGTGGGCATCCGGCAGCCAGGTATGCACCGGCCACATCGGGATCTTGACCGCGAACGCCATGAAGAACGCCATGAAGATCAGGATCTGCACATCCAGCGGCAGCGGCATGACGTAATAATCGATGATCTCGAAACTGTTGCTCTGATGATAGAGATAGATGAATGCCACCAGCATCAGCAGCGAGCCGAGCAAGGTGTAAAGGAAGAACTTGATGGTGGCGTAGACCCGGTTCGGGCCGCCCCAGATGCCGATCACGAGGAACATCGGGATCAGCATGGCTTCCCAGAACACGTAATAAAGGATGGCATCGAGCGCGCTGAACACGCCGATCATGAGGCCGGACATGATGAGGAAGGCGGCATTGTATTGCGCCACGCGCTTCTCGATCACCTCCCAGCCGGCGATGACCACGATCACCGTGGTGAAGCTGGTGAGCAGGATCAAGGGCACGGCGATACCGTCTGCACCCAGATGGTAGTTGATGTTGAACGCCGGGATCCAGCGGAAACCTTCCATGAACTGGAAGCCGCCGTCGGCGAAATTGAAACCGGTATACAGCGGGATGGTCACCGCGAAGCCGGCGATACTGCCGGCCAGCGCCAGCCAACGGGCAACCGCTGCGTTCTTGTCGTTGCCGGTGAACAACACCAAGATGCCCGCAAGGATCGGCACCCAGATCGATAAACTCAGGATCGGTAAGTCAGTCATTGTTTTTATACCTTCATGAAGAAGGTGAGGAATAAAAAGGCACCGATGATCATGGCGAACGCATAGTGGTAGATCAGCCCCGACTGCAAGTGGCGGATCACGCCCGAGATGCGGCCGATGAGGCGTGCGGTACCGTTGACGAAGAAGCCATCGATGACCTTGACGTCACCGGTCTGCCAGAGTTTGTGACCGATGCAGCGCGAGCCGGCAGCGAAGACCTTGTCGTTGAAATCGTCGAAGCCGTACTTGTTGTCGAGCACGCGGTAGAGCAACCCGGAGCGCTGCTTGATCGCAGCCGGGATATCCGGACGCTTCAGATAGAAGAACCAGGACAGCACCACACCAGCCAGCGCAAGCAGGAACGGTAATGAGGTCAATGCGTGCAGCGCCATGGCGAGCGGCCCGTGGAAATGATGTGCGAGCTCATGCATCACCGGATGCGCGGCCTGGTCGACGTAGATGGCGTTACCGAAGAAATCGCCGAACAGCATGGGGCCAATGGCGATAAAACCAATCACCAGCGACGGGATGGCCAGCGCCACCAGCGGTACCGTCACCACCCAGGGCGACTCGTGCGGCTTGTCGTTCGGCCCCAGGCCATGGTGTTCTTCGTCGCCGTGATCGTCGTCATGGGCATGGTGCGCATGACTATCATGCTTGGCCTGCATCCACTGCTCCTTGCCGTGGAATACCAGGAAATACATGCGGAAGGAATAGAACGCGGTAATGAACACACCCGCCAGCACCGCGAAATAAGCGAAGCCGCTACCGGGGATGTGCGAGAACTTGGCGGCTTCGATGATGGAATCCTTGGAATAGAAGCCGGAGAACAGTGGCGTGCCGATCAGCGCCAGCGAGCCGATGAGCGAAGTGATCCAGGTGATCGGCATGTACTTGCGCAGACC
>CAMLMA010000040.1 GCA_946481065.1 uncultured Nitrosomonadales bacterium | reverse complement strand
GCAATCAATTGCTTGAGCTTGTCCTCCAGGGCTTTCAGATCGGCTTCCATGGCTGCACTATAATTTGAAATTCCCTGTATGGTCAACTGCTAACAGGGATTTTTGAAAGTAATACAGCATGTTATATGAAAAATAAATATTCAGCTTCGACTATGCATAATCTATAATCGATGCAAGTTGTCAGGTGCCCGCATCGCATTTCTTGCGTTCGGGTGAAACTGGGAAACAGGTGCGCTTCATGGACTGGAGCAATGCCTGTGCTGCCCCCGCAACGGTAAGCGAGTGAGGTTCCACATTCAGCCACTGGGCTTCTGCCTGGGAAGGCGTGGATCAAGACTCGTGAGCCCGGAGACCGGCCTGAGAACCCAAGTTTGGAATAACCGCGGGGTGACGGTTCTGACACGCATGCATCGAGGTCTTCGATGCGCCATGGTCTCTACTTTCGTTCCCGGTATTTCCACGATCGCAACCAGAACATGCGGGGTCGCATGTGATTAGGAAAACCAGAACAATGAAAAGAACCGCCTTGGCGTGCCTGCTCGGCTCGCTATTCTCAAGCACCACCCACGCTGCCCCTTTGGAATTCCAGACCGGTGACATCGTCGTCACGGCGAGCCGTATTCCCCAACCGCGGGAATCCGTCATCGGCGACACCACCGTCATCGAGCGCGAGGAGATCCAGCGCGCCGGCGCCCAGACCATCACCGACCTCCTGCAAGCCCAGCCCGGCATCGAGATCAACAGTAATGGCGGCCCCGGCAAAGTCTCCGGCATCTTCATGCGCGGGACCAACACCGATCATGTGGTGGTGCTGATCGACGGCATGCGCGTCAACTCGGCGACGCTCGGCACCACAGCCTTCGAGAACATCCCGCTGGCCCAGATCGACCGCATCGAGATCCTGCGTGGGCCGGCATCCAGCCTTTATGGCGCGGACGCGATCGGTGGCGTGATCCAGATCTTCACTCGCAAAGGCGAGGGCACGCCTAAGTTCTATGCCGGCGCCGGTTACGGCAGTTACAACACCAAGACCGCTGAAGCTGGCGTGAGCGGCAGCGTAGGCGACACCAGTTTCGCGCTCAACGCGTCCAGCCAGGATACCGACGGTTATTCGGCCTACCGCACACGCAACCCTCGTTTCAGAGACGACGATGGCTACCGCAACCTGGCGCTCTCCGGCTCACTCTCGCACAAGCTCGCGGCGGGTCACGAGATCGGCCTGCAGTTTTACCAGAGCGAGGGACACAGCAATTTCGACAACCGCTTCAATGTCACCGACTTTTCCGACAACGCCAATCTGTCGCAGCTGAGTTACGCGCTCTACAGCAAGAACCAGTTCACCGCCCGCTGGCACTCGACCCTCAAAGCCGGAGAAGGCATCGACGAATCCGAGTCGTTCCAGGAATTCGGCCGCTCCTATTTCAAGACCAAACAGCGCCAGTATTCCTGGCAAAACGACGTCACGCTGCCACTGGGCACGCTCACCCTGCTCTATGACAAGCTCGAACAACGCATCGAGACCACGGCCGGTTTCGCCACCAACGCCCGCGACAATGAGGGATATATGGCAGGCTACCTCGTCGATCTCGGCAAGCACTCGCTGCAGGCCAGTTACCGTAGCGACCACAACTCGCAGTTCGGCACCAACGATACGGGCGGCTTTGGCTACGGCTATCGCTTCACGCCCAACTGGCGCGCCACGGCAAGTTACGGCACCGCGTTCAAGGCGCCGACGCTCAACGACCTGTATTTTCCCTTTTTCGGCAATCCCCAGCTGAGACCGGAAAAATCGCGCAACATCGAAGCCAGCCTGCGCTACGAGGACGACAGGCGCAGCCTCTCGCTCACCGCCTATGAGAACAAGATCCGCGACCTGGTCGCCGTCGATCTGGTGCTGTTCCAGCCCTTCAATGTCAACGATGCGCGTATCCAGGGCCTGACACTGGCTGGCAGCCAGCGTTGGGATGACTGGCAATTGCGCGGCAATCTCGACGTGCAATCACCGCGCGACGACAACACCGATGCACTGCTGGTGAGGCGTGCCAACCGGCATGCCGCCCTCAACCTCTCCCGACAATGGGGCGATTGGCGCGTCGGCGGCGAAATGATCGCCTCCTCGATGCGCTATAACGACGCCGACAATACCCAGCGTCTGGCGGGTTATGCCGTACTCAACCTGACAGCGGATTACAAGCTCAATCAGGACTGGAAAGTGCAGGCGCGCGTCAACAACCTGCTGGACAAGGAATACGCACTGGCATACGACGGTGACCCCAGAGCCGGCGGCTTCATCTACGATACCGCCGGAACCAATCTGTTCGTGAGCGTGCGTTACGCGCCGGCGAAGTAAAGACGCCGGATAAGGTTTACAATACTGCTACTCAAAAAAGGAGTTTTTCATGTTGGCTGAGAACAAAACATCATGGTGGTTGGCGATCGCTTTGCTCGCCGTCATCGTCCTGACCCGCACCCAGCATTTCGGCAGCGCGGTCTACCTGCCCGATGCCACACTGGCCGTACTGTTCCTCGGCGGCCTGCTGGTCGCCCGCAGCAGCTGGCTGGGCCTTGCCCTAGTGGTCGCGTTCGGTATGGACGCTTACGCGCTGGGCTGGAAAGGCGTATCCGATTACTGCATGTCACCCGGCTACTGGGGCTTGATCCCGACCTACGCGATGGTCTGGGGCGCCGGCCGCTGGCTGGCCAGACGCGAGAAGCCTTTCGCCGCGCTGCCCTATGCCTTGTTCGGCTGGGCTGCCGTCAGCATCGCTTTCGTCGTCTCGAATGCCTTCTGGTACGCGTTCTCTGACAAGGTCGCCACCATGCCGGTGTCTGCCTTCTCCGCAGCGGTCAGCGCGTACTACCTGCCTTATGCAGGCTACAGCCTGATGTACCTGGCATTGGCCTGGGTCGCTTACGGCGTCCTTGCCAGCGGTATCCTGCGGCCTAAAACCAGCAAGGTTTGAACGAAACCGACAAGACCGGTCGCCACGTTGCGCGCATGCAACGTAAAAAAGCGCTGGTCGATGCGCATATCGAAGCAGCCCGTGTCAGCCGCGGGCTGCTACTGATCCACACCGGTAACGGCAAGGGCAAGTCGACCGCCGCCTTCGGTTTGCTGGCACGAGCGCTCGGTCATGGCAAACGGGCCGCCGTCATCCAGTTCATCAAAAGCCGTTCAGATACCGGCGAGGAAGCCTTTTTTCGCACCCACCCCAGTGTGCAATGGCACGTCATGGGCGACGGTTTCACCTGGGAGACACAGGACGCCGAGTCTGACCGCAAGTCGGGTCGGGCCGCCTGGGTTCAGGTTTGCCGCTATCTGCAAGATCCGGCGATCGATCTCCTGATTCTCGACGAATTCACCTATGCGCTGAAATATGGCTGGCTCAGCCTCGAAGAGGTGGCCGAAGCCCTCCACAAGCGCCCCGCCATGCAGCACGTCGTCATCACGGGTCGCGCCGCGCCGCCTGAGCTGATCGCGCTGGCGGATACGGTCAGCGAAGCCCAGCCCATCAAGCACGCTTTCTCGGCTGGGGTAGAAGCCATGCCCGGTATCGAGTTCTAGCCTGTGCGCACTGACGCCAGCAATACTGAAGAGCCGATCATGCCTAGCGTAAGCTGTCCTGCCCTGCTGCTTTCTGCGCCTGCTTCAGGGCAGGGCAAGACCCTGACCTCCGCTGCTCTCGCCCGCGCCTGGCGCGATCGTGGGCTACGCGTACAGGTGTTCAAGTGCGGACCGGATTTCATCGACCCGATGATCCTCGAAGTCGCCAGCGGCCATCCGGTCTACAACCTTGATCTCGGCATGTGTGGTGAAGCGGATGTGCGCGAACGCCTATACCGTGCCGCGCAAACCAGCGACGTACTCCTGATCGAGGGCGTCATGGGCCTGTTCGACGGTCAGCCTTCCAGCGCGGATATCGCTATCCGTTTCGGCATCCCGGTGGCATTGACCATCGACGCCAGCGCCATGGCGCAGACCTTCGGCGCGCTGGCGTCAGGGCTGTTGGGACATGACCCGGCGATCCGGCCTGCAGGCGCCATCGCCAACAATATCGGCAGCGCGGGGCACGCCGAATTCCTGCACAGCAGCCTTCCCGCCCACATCTCATGGCTGGGCGCGCTGCCAAAGGATACCCGCTATCACCTGCCAGAACGGCATCTGGGCTTGCATCTTGCGCATGAGATCGCCGACCTGGAAGCGCGGATCGCGCTAGCGGCGAAAACATTGACCGCGAACGCCAAGCTGACGCTGCCCGAACCGGTGCCGTTCCACGCCGAAACCTTGCCGGCCATGCCGCGTTTGCTGGACGGCAAGACCATTGCCGTCGCCCGTGACGAGGCGTTCTGCTTCCTCTACCCGGCCAACCTCGATTGCCTGCAGGCGCTCGGTGCGCGCCTGACATTCTTCTCCCCGCTGCACGACAGTGCGTTGCCGGAGGCCGAAGCGGTCTGGCTGCCCGGCGGCTACCCCGAACTGCACATGTCTACGCTCTCCGCCAACCAAGGCATGCGCGATTCCTTGCGACAGGCGCTGGCCGGCGGCATGCCCATGCTTGCGGAATGCGGCGGCATGATGGCCCTATCGGCTTCGATCGACGACAGGCCCGCATTCGGACTGCTGCCAGGCAAGAGCCGCATCGATACGAAACTGCAGGGCATCGGCACGCAAACCGTCGAACTGGCGGGCGGCCGTCTCCATGCGCACACCTTCCATCACGGCATCTTCGATACCAGCCTGCCGTCATGGCAGACAGCCGACAGCCCTTATGGCAATGGCGAGGCGATCTACCGTTCAGGTTCGCTGCTAGCGAGCTTCCTGCATTTTTACTTTCCCTCCAATCCGGCAGTGGCCGCGGGGTTCTTCCTATGAGCGACACCCACCGTTATTCAGAAGCCGAACGTGCCGCCATCTACCGGGTGATCCGTGAACGTCGCGACATGCGCCACTTCATTCCCAAGGCCGTGGATCAGGATGCGCTGCAACGTATCCTGCAGGCGGCACATCACGCGCCGAGCGTCGGACTCATGCAGCCCTGGCGGTTCATCCGCATCAGCGACCGCAAGCTCCGCGAACAGATCCACGGCCTGGTGGATGAAGAGCGCATCAAGACCGCTTGCGCCATCGGCGAAGTGGAGAACACCACACGCATGGCGGAATTCTTCCGGCTCAAGGTCGAAGGCATCCTCGATTGCGGCGAGTTGCTGGTCGTCGCCCTGTGCGACAAGCGCGAGCGACATGTCTTCGGGCGTCGCACCTTGCCGGAGATGGACGTCGCTTCCGTCAGTTGCGCGATACAGAACCTGTGGCTGGCCGCACGCGCCGAAGGGCTCGGGATGGGCTGGGTATCGATCTTTGACCCGGTCAAGCTGGGCGAGGCGCTGGCGATGCCGGCGGGCGCCAAACCGCTGGCTCTGCTCTGTCTCGGCCATGTCAGCACCTTCTACAAGGAGCCCATGCTGGTGGAGACCGGGTGGGCCAAGGAACGGCCGCTGTCCGACATGCTCATGGAAAACGGCTGGCAAGATGGCGAGTAAACAGCAAGCACTAGTGGGGCCGCAACGTATCGTCTGCCTCACCACCGAAACCTGCGAGGTGCTCTATCTGCTCGGCGAGCAAGCGCGCATCGTCGGTATCTCCGGTTATACGACCAGACCCGCCATCGCCCGCAAGGAGAAGCCCAAGGTCGGCGCGTTCACCAGCGCCAAGATCGACAAGATCCTCGATCTGCAGCCCGATCTCGTCCTGACCTGTACCGATCTGCAAGCCGATATCGCCGCCTCGCTGATCAAGGCCGGCATCGAAGTGCATGCCTTCAACCAGCGCTCCGTCGCGCAGATCCTGCAGATGATCACGACCCTGGGCGCGCTGGTGGGAGCATCAGACAAAGCCTCAACACTGGTCACCGAGCTCGAACAGGCCATCGCCGCTGTGCGCGAATCCGCCGCCTTGCTCCCGGCCAGACCGCGGGTCTATTTCGAGGAATGGGACGAGCCCATGATCAGCGGCATCCGCTGGGTAGTGGAGCTGATCGAGATCGCGGGCGGCGTCGACTGTTTCGCCGAGCTTTCGGTACAGGGCAGCGCAAGGGATCGTGTAGTCGACAGCGAGGCCGTGATCGCCCGCCAGCCAGATATCATCATCGGCTCCTGGTGCGGCAAGAAATTCCAGCCGGAACAGGTCATCAACCGCCCCGGCTGGCAAACCATCCCGGCGGTACAAAGCGGGGCAGTCCACGAGATCAAGTCGGCGGATATCCTGCAGCCCGGCCCATCGGTGATCCAGCACGGCCTCCGGCAACTGCATGCCATCATCCAGCAGTGGTCTGCCCGGCAGGCCTTCAACAAGCATTGGGGATAACCATGGACACGACCTTGATTCTCGGCGGCGCACGCTCCGGCAAGAGCGCGCATGCGGAACGATTGGCCGAGGCGACCGGGCACGCGGTCACCTATATCGCCACCGCACAAGTCTATGACGCCGAATTCGGCGCGCGCGTCGCGCATCACCTTGCGCGCAGGCCGTCCCACTGGAAGACGGTGGAAACACCGCATCAGCTAGCCGCTGCGCTGCAAGCCGAAGCGGCCGAGGATCGCTGCCTGGTTGTCGATTGCCTGACCCTCTGGCTCGCCCAGTGCATCTGCCCGGAATGCGCGCCACCGGAAGGCGTGGATTGGCAGCGGGAGCGGGCTGCCCTGCTCGAGACGCTCGCCACCTTACCCGGTCGCATCATCCTCGTCAGCAACGAGGTCGGCATGGGCATCGTGCCGCTTGGCGAGATCAACCGTCAGTTCCAGGATGAACAAGGGCGCCTGAACCAGGCGGTGGCCGCGATCGCAACGGAAGTCATCTTCGTCGCCGCGGGCTTGCCGCTCAAGCTCAAGTGACAGGCAGCCAGGCCGCGAGGGTGCCCCAGTCCAGATGCCGCTCGACACAATCGGCCAGCCGTTCCAGTTCGGCTTCGCGCATGGCGCGGTAATCGAAATCCCCATTCGCCGTGACCTGTCCCGCCCATTGCAGCCACGCGACGAGCGACGCAGGATGGTCGAACAAGCCATGCAGGTAGGTCCCGGCGATGCGGTTATCCTCTGACAGCGCGCCTTCCGGCTGGCCGTCCAGTGCCAGCAAGGGTCTTGCCAGCGCCTCGCCGTTGCTGACACCCATGTGGATCTCGTAACCTTCGATCGTCGCATCCGCGAAGATCAGTTTGCCTGCGATCCGCGCGAGCCGTTTGGTCGCGGCGAGGGTCGTTTCCATCTCTAGCAGCCCCAGGCCCTGACTCGACCCCGCTTCGCCTTCGATGCCCAGCGGGTCGTGCAGCATCTCGCCCAGCATCTGGAATCCGCCGCAGATCCCGAGGACCTTGCCGCCATAACGCAGGTGCCGTGTGAGCGCTTGCTGCCAGCCGGCATCGCGCAGATGCTGAAGATCGCCGCGCACGTTCTTGCTCCCGGGCAGGATGACGAGATCTGCCGGCGGCATGGCCTCATGCAGGCCGACATAGCGGAAATCCACGCCAGGGTGCATGCGCAAGGCGTCGAAATCGGTATGGTTGGCGATATGCGGCAGCACCGGCACGATGACTTTCAGCGCCCCCTCGCCCTTTGCAGGGGACGGCGTCAACGGCACGGCATCCTCGGCTTCGATATGCAGGCCGTGCAGGTAAGGCAATACACCCAGCACCGGCTTGCCGGTCTCGCGTTCCAGCCACGCCAGTCCGGGTTGCAGCAGGGCGATATCGCCGCGGAAACGGTTGATGACGAAGCCGACGATGCGGGCGCGCTCACTCTCCGAAAGCAAAGCCAGCGTACCGACGATATGCGCGAACACGCCACCTCGATCGATATCCGCGATGAGGATCACCGGGCAATCCGCCGCTTCGGCGAAGCCCATGTTGGCGATATCGCCTTCGCGCAGATTGATCTCGGCGGGGCTGCCCGCGCCTTCAACGATGACGCATCGATAGGCCGCCTGCAACCTGCGCCATGATTCCATCACGGCACGCATGGCGGTCGGTTTATAGGCGTGGTAACCGACGGCTTCAAGATCGGTGACGACCCGACCATGGATGATGACCTGACAGCCGGTATCCGAATTCGGCTTGAGCAACACCGGGTTCATGTCGCTGTGCGGTTCAAGACCGCAGGCCTGCGCCTGCACCGCCTGGGCGCGGCCGATCTCGCCGCCATCCGTGGTCACCGCCGAATTGAGCGCCATGTTCTGTGGCTTGAACGGTACGACCTCGATGCCCTTGCGATGCAGCACGCGGCAGATGCCGGCCACCAGCGTGCTCTTGCCCGCATCGGATGTGGTGCCTTGCACCATCAGCGTCCTAGCGATTGACATAAGCGACGCGCGTGATGCCGTTCTCCACCGTGATCTGCGTGATGCTGCCGTAATCGATCTGCAGCCGGAAACTGTCGGCGAGCTTCATGTTCAGGGCATGGGCAAGCAAGGCCCGGATGACGCCGGCATGCGTCATGACGACCAGGTTCTGGCCCAGATGGTTAGCGCTCACTTCCTGCAGGAAATCCTGAACCCGCAGTGAAAGCGCATGGAAGGATTCGCCCGACGGAGGCGCCTGCATGACGTGGTCATCGGCCCAGACATCCACCAGTCCCCGCGGGATATCGTTCCAGGCCAGCAACTCCCAATCGCCGAAGTGGAGCTCCATGAGGCGTCGATCATGCTGCACATCGCAGCACGTGACGCTGGCGATGGCCTCGGCCAACTGGCTGCAACGCTTGAGCGGGCTGCTGAAGATGGCGACCGGCTCCACGGCGGCGAGCTTGCTGCGCACCACTTCCAACTCATGGGC
This sequence comes from uncultured Nitrosomonadales bacterium, assembly GCA_946481065.1. The sequence goes on along the minus strand of CAMLMA010000040.1, from coordinate 4,771 downwards.
ATAGCTCTCGGCCACATCGAGATCGCTCTGGCCATAGCAGATGCCAGGGGCGATGTCCGGCGTGGTGTGCCTGACAAGATAAAGATTCAATTCAGTAAGTACTCCAGATGACGACACCCAGGTAGAACGCGACCTCGGTCAGTTGCTGCATCGCGCCCAGGCAATCGCCGGTATAGCCGCCGAGACGCTGCTTGAGCTTGCGGCTGAACCAGAGCCAGACGATGACCACAGGCAGCAAGGCCAGCAATAGCCTTGGCGTCAATAACATCAACGGCAATAGGCCGGGGATCGCGGCAAAAGCCAGCGCCTTGCGGCTGAGCTTGGTGGCCAGCGGCTTCGATTTGCCCTCGCTGCGGACATACGGCTGCAGATAGATCACCAGCAATGCGCAGAACCGGCTCAAGGCGTGGCCCGCGACCAGCACGCCTGGTAACAAGGGCGGCGGGATGTGGACCAGCGCTTCGAACTTCATCAGCAGCCCCAGCACCAGGGCGATCGCACCATAACTGCCGATGCGCGAATCCTGCATGATGGCCAACGCACGTGTCTTGTCGAAACTGCCGCCAAGGCCGTCCACCGCATCAGCCAGGCCGTCTTCATGGAATGCGCCGGTGAGGAGGATCGTCACCACCATGCTTGCCAGTACGGCCAGCTCGAGCGGCCAGAACAACATCGTGATGCCGAAGCTTGCTGCGGCGACTGCGCCGACCAGCAGACCCACCAGCGGAAAATACCTCACCGAGCGGTCGAGATCCTGCTCGCTGAAATCGTCCACCCGCAACGGAATGCGCGTAAAGAAGATCATAGCCATCTTGAAGTAGCGCCACTCCGCCTGCAGCAGCGCTTTCATCCGGCGTGCTTACCGCTGACCTGCGCCGACTCGAACGAGGCCATCTCGTTAAGGAAATTCACCGCGGCTTCGAGCAAGGGATAAGCCAGCGCGGCGCCCGTGCCCTCACCCAGGCGCAAGCCGAGATCGAGTAAGGGCTCGGCATCCAGCTGCGCCAGCAGCAAGGCATGCCCGGCTTCGCCCGAGCAATGCGAGAAGACGCAATAATCCAGCACGTTCGGATGCAGGCGTGAAGCCACCAGCAAAGCCGCGGTGGTGATGAATCCGTCGATCAGCAGCACGGTCTTCTGCTCCGCGGCAGCCAACATGGCTCCTGCCATCATCGCGATCTCGAAACCGCCGACTGCCGCCAACACCTTGAGCGGATCATTCGCAGTCAGCCGATGTCGTTGCAAGGCCTCGTCAAGGATGGCGATCTTCCTCTCCAGCCCCGCATCGTCGAGCCCCGTACCGCGGCCCGCACAGCGACTGATCGGCAGATCGCACAGCACGGCCATCAATGCAGCGGCGGCAGAGGTATTGGCGATACCCATCTCCCCGAACGCCAGCACGTTGCTGCCGGCGGCGATCTCCGCTGTCGCCAGAGCCGCTCCACGCGCCAGCGCTTCCCCGCATTCTGCCTCGGTCATCGCAGGTTCCACATGGAAATTGCGCGTACCCATCGCCACCTTGGCATCGATCAGACCCTGCGGCGCGTCAAAGAAATGGTTCACGCCGGCATCGATCACGCGGATCGCCATCTCCGACTGGCGGGCGAAGACATTGATACCGGCCCCGCCCTGGAGAAAGTTGTGCACCATCTGTTGCGTCACGGATTGCGGATAAGGACTCACGCCCGCTTCAGCGATGCCATGATCGCCGGCAAAGACCAGCACTATCGGTTTGGACAACACGGGTGACAGGGATCCCTGAATGGTCCCGATCTGCAGCGCGAGGCGCTCCAGACGACCGAGCGCGCCCAGTGGCTTGGTCTTGCTATCGATCTTGTGGGCGAGGGCCTGGATCAGCTGATCGTCTGGCGGCTGGATATCGAAATGGCGCATAAGAGCAGTTCGGGACGGAGAGCTGCGAGCATACCCGAGCGGGTGCCATTTTTGAACCCACATCGCACGCGTCGCGGAAATCCGGCGAAAGCCATGACACATGCGGATGAAGTTGCTATAATGCGCGACTCGCGAGGGCTGCAAGGTCTCGTCGTCAAGCAACAACACCGGCCGGGTAGCTCAGTTGGTAGAGCAGCGGATTGAAAATCCGCGTGTCGGCAGTTCGATTCTGCCCCCGGCCACCAATCAGATCAAGGGTTTAGCAAAGCGCTAAACCCTTTTTTGTTTTTTAAGCCGTGACAATCCTGACCAGGATCCTTCCATGCATGTGTTCGCGCAGAAGATGCGGCCACTTTGCGCATGCGCTACACTTGAATGTGCATGCAGCATGGGGCGGTAGCTCAGCTGGGAGAGCGTCGCGTTCGCAATGCGAAGGTCGGGAGTTCGATCCTCCTCCGCTCCACCATTCACCTTCTGCTAATTGGCCTGTTCGCCATGCCGCCGCGTTGCCCGTGTAGTCCCATCGGGCTATAGCCCATACAGCCTGCTTGTTGTTAAGTTGAAACTCTTTGATTTTGCCCTACCTTGCGGCGCATGCGCGGGGCATTAATCCGAGGGAGTTTTATGCCTGTCTTCCGCACCATGCTAGTGTTCTGCGCGTTAATGCTGCCGTCTTGCCTGAGTCTTGCCGCACCTGATATCGCGCCCCCAGAATCGACCGATCCGGCTGAATTGCCCAATGTCGTGCCGAGCAAGGTTGAGAACGCGGATTCCGCTTTTGCCAAGCTCGATATCGGCAAGAAGGGTTACCTCACGCGCGAGGACACCAAGGTGTTGAGCGGTTTCGACAAGCCGTTCAACACCAACGACAAGGGCAACGACGGCAAACTTGGCCCCGAGGAGTTCATCCCCGCCTGGGAAGACTACACCGGCATCTATACGGCACCGGAAGATTTCCAGCGCGTCAGGTAAGCCGCCTGCACAAGGCGCCCATTCCCCTTGCTCGACCTGCAAGTTGCCGTGCTTTGCACGCGGCCTCTCTGGCATAATAGCGTTTTATCTTCATACCCTTAGGGTCAGCGGGAATCACGATGCAAGGTTATAGCGAAATCGAGGCTAGCGAGCTGTTCGACATGATGGCCGAACAGAAACTACTGCTGGTCGATGTACGCAACGACGATGAAGTGGCGCGTGGCATCATCCCTGGCGCACAGCACCTGCCGCTCGCCATGATCCCGGTGAAGTTCGAATCCCTGAACGGCGAGCAGGCACTGGTGTTCTACTGCCATAGCGGCATGCGCTCGGCACAGGCAGCCGCTTTCGTCGCCAGCAAGGGGCGGCACCAGGTCTATAACCTGCGTGGCGGCGTACTCGCATGGGGCAAGGCCGGCTATCCGTTCGGGCCCAAGGGCTAGGCAAAGGAACTCGCATGGATTTTGACAAGGAACTCGACGCACGCGGCCTCAACTGCCCGCTACCCATCTTGCGCTGCAAGAAAGGGCTGGCTGAGCTGACTAACGGCCAGGTGCTCAAGGTGATGGCGACCGACCCCGGCTCGGTCAAGGATTTCCAGGCATTCTGCAAACAGACCGGGCATGAGCTGGTGTCGCTGGCAGAGAACGATCAGGCGGAAAAGAAGGAATTCATCTTCCATATCCGCAAGCGCGCCTAACCCTTTCCTCGCGAGCCCGGCCTTGCGAGGCAGCCTGCGCCGGGTCAGCCAAATAAAAAGCCTCCCTAGGGAGGCTTTTTATTTAGTGAGGCTTTTTATTTGCGGCAAGCTCGCTTACTTGAGCTTGGCCAACTGCGTCTGCAATTTTTCCAATGTAGCCGTGAACTCGGCCAGACGCGCCTTCTCTTGCGCCACCACGGCGGCGGGGGCGCGCGCGACGAAACCCTCGTTGCCGAGCTTGGCCTCGGCCTTGGCGATCTCGCCCTGGATGCGCGTGACCTCCTTGCCCAGACGCTCTTTCTCGGCGGCGACGTCGATCTCGATCTTGAGCATGAGCCTGAAATCACCCGCCAGCGCCACAGGCGCATCGGCTTCCGGCAGGTCAGTGACGATCTCGACTTCAGCCAGCTTGGCCAGCGCCTTCAAGTAGGGCGCGTAAGCCGCGAGCTGCGTGGTATCGCCAGCGGCGATCAGCGGCACGCGCTGGGCCGGCGAGACGCCCATCTCGCCCCTGAGGCTGCGGCAGGCATCGACGGCCGCCTTCAGGGTGGCGACCCAGGCTTCGGCCTGTTCGTCGAGCTTCTTCGGCTGACTCTTCGGGTAAGGCTGCAGCATGATGCTGGGGCCATCGCACTCGGCCTTGGCGCCGACGGTCTGCCACAATTCCTCGGTGATGAACGGGATGATCGGGTGCGCCAGGCGCAGGATGGTCTCCAGCACGCGCAGCAAGGTACGGCGGCTGGCGCGCTTCTGGCCGTCGGTGCCCGTTTGCAGTTGTACCTTGGCCAGCTCCAGATACCAGTCGCAGTATTCGTCCCAGACGAATTCGTAGATGGCCTTGGCCGCAAGGTCGAAGCGATAGTCGGCAAAGGCGCGTTCGACATCGGCCTCGGTGCGCTGCAACTGGCTGACGATCCAGCGATCGGCCTGCGAGAAATCGAGGAAGCCTTCAGGCTGGGTGCTGCAATCGACGAAACCGTTGTCTTCGCCCTCGCAGTTCATGAGCACGAATCTGGTCGCGTTCCACAGCTTGTTGCAGAAATTGCGGTACCCCTCGCAGCGGTTGAGGTCGAACTTGATATCGCGACCGGGGCTGGCGAGCGAGGCGAAGGTGAAACGCAAGGCATCGGTACCGAAGGCCGGGATGCCCTCGGGGAATTCCTTGCGCGTGCGCTTCTCGATCTTTTCCGCGTCTTTCGGGTTCAT
>CAMLMA010000039.1 GCA_946481065.1 uncultured Nitrosomonadales bacterium | reverse complement strand
AGACCCAACAGGATCAGCAAAACCAGCAGAACCAGAACAATGTGTTCCAGGTCGGTGAGTTGCGTACTCCGGATGGTTCGCCATGCGCTATTTCTTCTGATATTTGCTATGGTGGTGATATCGCCCAGCTCGATCAGCTGAACCAGTTGCTACAGGGCCCGCTGGCCAATCTCAGTCAACTGGCGGCCCTGGATGCAGGTGCGGTGTATTCAGCTACAAGTCCGATCACCGTGATTGGCTGTGCTTATGGATCTGGTACTGCGACTACCGGCATGTATGTGAACTTCTTGACCTATACGGCAGATCTTTCGATGGCAGCCTCATTTACTACGGGGAGCCTTTCCAGTACAACGGTTGCGGGCTATGCCTACGGAACGCTAAACCCTACAAACGGTGTATTGAACTTTTCAGGTGGGTATGCTGATTCCTACAACTCTAGTGGATATGTAGGCTCCGGTCCGTTGACAGTTATCTCTGCAACCCTGAATTCAACAAACCTCTCCAAGGCTACTGTGAAGTACGACGTAACTGTATCCGATGGGTATTCCTCTGGTACCGGTAGCGTGACCGCTAACATGAACGGGGTTGCGATCCCAAATTCATCAGTGTCTAATTGATTAGGCGTTGCTCTAACCGAGCGATGTGACAGTTTGCTTCGCTGAAATCCCGACCTGCTGACGCAGCTCGGGATTTTTCTTTAGGGCGAGCAGATGCGCCATCGCTTCTTCATTCGAATCGAACAAAAAACCGTTCTCGCCGGAGCGGATGATATCGGAGTAGCCACCATGCCTGGCCGCGACGACCGGTAAACCGGCGGCCATCGCCTCAAGGATGCATAGGCCGAAGCCCTCAGGCTTCCGCGGGCTGGTGCGATAGAAAAAGCAGTCCAGACTAGCCAGAAAAGCCGGAATCTCATGCTGCGGAAGCTCGCCGCTGATATTCAAATGCGGACTTGCAGGCAACTTGCTGGCGATACAGGTGGCACCTATCAGCGAGACCTGGAAATCGGCCTCCAGCAGTGCAAGATAGAGTGTAGGGTCGTCGACATGATGCTTGTAAGCGACGTCACGACTGGCTCGGCCAACAGTGAATGGACGTCGCTGCGCTTTGGTCTCTGGTGGGCCTCCTTGAAAGAATCTGTCGGCATCGAAAGCGGGGGGCCGCACTTCTCCAGGAAGACCGATCTCCCTCGCGAGAGCAGTCGAGGCGTAACAGATCGACACTTCACGCGCGAGACTGAAACTCAATCTATGCATGCACTGGTAAAAGAGATCAGGTGCATGTTGGTTATAGACCAGCGTCACTTCATCGAACTGACATGCGCCATACCAGTGACCGATATCGACATCCGGCCCGATCACCCAAAGATGCCCGCCATCCGGGCAAGCGCCGCTGTATGGCGAGATCGTGGTAATCGCGTGCGCGGACAAGGACTGTGTTGCCGGTTTCGGGCTCCACAGCTGCACTTTGCCTGCGCCGGACTTTTCAAGCGCCGTGGCGAGATCGATCGCGTGCCAAACGCCACCGCCGATCAGGTGGAAGGGAGCCAGGATATGGTGGAGGGTCATTTTGGTGCAGTGAGTCGTCTGATGCAGTTATCATATACGGCATGACACTGCAGGAAAACATCGCGCCTGAAGCCACGCAGCAGCACATCCTCAACCTGCTGCAGACAGGTGAGTTCCTGCTCGCCGAAAAGAGCTGTCGCCTGGCTCTGGAGCAGCGGCAGGATAGCCCGAGATTGCATTTCCTGCTGGGAGCCGCGCTGGAAGGGCAGGGCAAGTGGTTGCCTGCGATCGAGGCTTTCGATCTTGCCTTGCAAGCGCCCGACGCGAGCGCGCAATGCTGGTTGGCCAAAGCTTCCGTGTTGTCGAAACTGGGGCGCCTCGATGATGCCATCAGTCTGTTGCGCGAAGCATTGGCGAAGCACCCGAAAGCGCCCGAGTTGCACAGCAACCTGGGTGCCGTCTACGAACAGGCTCAGATGCTGCCGCATGCGCTGGCCGCTTATCGCGAAGCCTTGCTGATCGCGCCGCGCCAAGCCCAATCGCTGGTGAGCATGACGGCGGTGCTGGTCAAGCTTGGGCAGCATGCGCTGGCTGTCGAGCATGGCAAGATCGCCATGACGCTGGTGCCGCCTAACGCCGACCTCTTCAACAATCTTGCTGAGGCCTATATCCAGCGCCAGGCTTTCCCGGAAGCGCTGGAGATCTGCGGACTGGCGCTGACGCATTTTCCCAGGCATGCAGTGTTGAACTTCAAGCAAGGCCTCCTGCTGTCGTACCTGCAGCGCTACGATGAGGCCCGCACGGCGTTCTCACGGGCACAGATCATCGATCCCAACGTTGTCAGGGAGTATTACCCGCAACTGGCCGCGCAAGCCGGTGATACCGAGATCCGTGCGGTACCTGAACTGATCTTCTTCGATGTGGCCTATCACCAGCAGATGCGCTGCGATTGGCGCTATCGTGACGCCTATGTCGACGCTCTGCACCGCATCATGCTGGACGACAGTGCGACCATGAAGCCGACTGCAGTCGTCGATTTCGGCTTCCAGATGCTATCGCTGCCGATCGCGCCGGCAGCGCGACTGCAATTGCATCGCAGCATTTCGGATATCTATCGAGAGGTCGTATGGCTGGCAGGCGTCCCCCCTTATGGATACCGGCACGATCATGACAAGATCCGCGTCGGGTATCTCTCGCCTGATTTTCGCCAACATCCCGTTGGCCTGTTGTCACGACTGATCTACGGGTTGCATGATCGCAGCCGTTTCGAGATCCATGCCTATTCGCTGCACAAGCCTGACAAAGCCGATGACGCGGTCTATCGGTCGATCTCCGCCGATTGTGATGTTTTTCGTGAAGTAGACACCATGACCTATCAGCAGATCGGCGACATGATCGCGGAGGATGGCATCGATATCCTGGTCGATCTCGCTGGCTATACCACCCACGCACGGCCAGAGATCATGGCGCTCAGAGCGGCACCGATCCAGATCGCTTACCTTGGTTACCCCAGCACCATGGGCGCGGATTTCATCGACTACGCGATCGTCGATCATATCGTCGCCAAACCGAGCGATCAGGCGATGGCATGGAGCGAGTCACTTGTGCGCCTGCCAAATGCCTATTGTCCTTATGACCACACGATGGATCATGCGCCGGCAAATCTGCAGCGCAGGGATTTCGGATTGCCTGACCAGGCTTTTGTGCTTTGCTGCTTCAATAACAACTACAAGATCGAGCCCATGGTCTTCGCCGTCTGGATGCGTATCCTCACGGCGGTGCCCGAAGCCGTGCTCTGGCTACTGGGGCTAAAAGCGGATACCCAGCAGAACCTGCTGGCTGCGGCGGAGCAAGCGGGCATCTCGAAAGAGCGCCTCGTATTTGCTGGGGTGTTGCCGCTGGCAGAACATATCAAGCGTTACCAGCTCGCGGATTTATTCCTCGACACCTACTGGCATAATGCGCATACCACGGCTGCGGATGCCTTGTGGCAAGGGCTGCCGGTATTGACCTGTGAGGGAGCCGTCGCGTCTTCGCGCCTGGCGTCGTCGCTGTTGCACGCGCTGGACATGCAGGACGAACTCGTGACCTGCAATCTGGATGAATACGAGCAAAAGGCGATCCATTACGCCAAGAACCGCAACGCACTAAAAGCTGTGCGCGATAAACTGGCAGCCAATCGTGAAAGCCAGCCGCTGTTCGATACAGCGCTGACCGTGCAACATCTGGAACAAGCCTATCTGGCAGTGTGGGCCCGCCATCAGGCTGGTCTGCCGCCAACCGGGATCGATATCGCGGATATCAGAGAGACAGTACATTGAGTGATCTATTCGAGCCTGCGAGCCCGCAGGCCCCACTGGCTGAACAGTTGCGTCCCAAGACGCTGGACGAGGTCGTCGGGCAATCGCACCTGCTGGGCGAAGGCAAGCCTTTGCGACTGGCGTTCACCTCCGGCAAGTTGCCGTCGATGATCCTTTGGGGGCCGCCAGGTGTCGGCAAGACGACCCTGGCACGTTTGATCGCCAACACGGCGGACGCGGAATTCATCCCCTTGTCGGCCGTGCTGGCTGGCGTCAAGGATATTCGGGATGCCGTGCAATTGGCCGAGCATACGCTGCAGCAATCCGGCCGTCGCACCATCATGTTCGTCGACGAAGTGCATCGCTTCAATAAATCGCAGCAGGATGCCTTCCTGCCGTTCGTCGAGAGCGGCCTTATCACCTTCATCGGCGCCACCACCGAGAACCCCTCATTCGAAGTCAATAGCGCGCTGCTGAGCCGCGCGCAGGTATATGTGCTCAGCGCCTTATCCGAAGCCGAACTTGGCCAACTGCTAGACCGCGCGCTGGCGGTGGCAGGGCAGGGCGTGACCCTGACGGCGGAAGTGCGCGAACAGGTGCTGGCCTATGCCGATGGCGACGCGCGGCGTTTGCTGAATTTTGCCGAAGGCCTGTTCAATGCCGCGCAAGCCGCAGGGGTCGAAACGGTCGACGAAACCTTCCTTCAAACCACGATGGCCAGCAAGCTGCGCCGCTTCGACAAGGGCGGTGAGGCCTTCTACGACCAGATATCGGCCTTGCATAAATCGGTGCGTGGCTCCAATCCCGATGCCGCGCTCTACTGGTTCCTGCGCATGATCGACGGCGGCGCCGATCCGCTGTACCTGGGTCGCCGCATCGTGCGCATGGCGGTCGAGGATATCGGTCTTGCTGACCCGCGCGCGCAGACCATGACGCTGGAAGCTTGCCAGATCTACGAGCGGCTGGGCTCGCCCGAGGGCGAACTGGCGCTGGCGAATGCCGTCATCTATCTTGCTGTCGCGCCCAAGAGCAACGCCGCTTACATGGCCTACAACCAGGCCAAGGCTTTCGTCGGCAGCGACAAATCGCGGGCCGTGCCGCTGCATCTGCGCAATGCGCCGACCAAGCTCATGAAGGCCCTGGATTACGGCAAGGAATACCGTTACGCGCACAACGAACCGGAGGCCTATGCCGCCGGCGAGAGTTATCTGCCGGACGACATGCAGCCGGTGCAGTTTTATGTGCCCACGCCGCGCGGTCTAGAAGGTAAAATCAGCGAAAAGCTCGCGCACCTGCGTGAGCTGGACAAGCAGGCCAAGAAAAAATAAGCCATTTCAGTCAGCCACAGAGCGCACAGTCACCACAGAGAACATAGAAGAGGCAAGCAGGACGGTTCCTGCTGCTATTTGATCTTGTCGTCTTTAAGTGCACGGTGAGCTTTACGGCTTATAAAAAAGCTAAGGATTCACATGTTAGATATACAAGCATTGCGCAATGATCTGGATACCGTCGTGGCAAAACTGGCGGCACGCGGCTTTGCCTTCGACACGGCCCGCTTCACCGCACTGGAACAGCAGCGCAAGGATCTGCAGACGCGCACACAGGATCTGCAGGCCAAGCGTAACGCCAGCTCCAAGCAGATCGGCATCGCCAAATCCAAAGGTGAGGATGTCGCCGCGATCATGGCCGAAGTCGCCGGTCTGGGTGAGGCGCTGAAAGCCGCGGAAGAGGCGCTGGCAAAATTGCAGACCGAACTGCAGGCTTTGCTGCTCAATGTCCCCAACTTGCCGCACGACTCCGTGCCTGCAGGCAAGTCCGAGGCCGAGAACGTCGAGGTGCGCAAGGTCGGCACGCCGCGTAGTTTCGATTTCCCGATCAAGGATCATACCGATGTCGGCGCGCCGCTGGGCCTGGATTTCGATACCGGCGCCAAGCTCTCGGGCGCGCGTTTCACCTTCATGAAGGGCGGCATCGCCAAACTGCATCGTGCGCTGGCGCAGTTCATGCTGGATACGCAGACCGAGCAACATGGGTACACCGAGTGCTATACGCCTTACATGGTCAATGCCGAGACGCTGACCGGCACCGGCCAGCTGCCGAAGTTCGAGGAAGATCTGTTCTCGCTGGCGCACAACGATAGCAAGCTCTATCTCATCCCGACCTCCGAAGTCACATTGACCAACACCGTGCGCGACGAGATCGTGGCTGCCGACAGCCTGCCGATCAAGCTCACGGCGCATACACCATGCTTCCGCTCCGAAGCCGGTTCCTACGGCAAGGACACCAAGGGCATGATCCGCCAGCATCAGTTCGACAAGGTGGAGATGGTGCAGATCGTGCACCCGGAGAAGAGTTACGAGGCGCTGGAAGAGATGGTCGGCCACGCGGAGAACATCCTGAAGGCCCTCGGGTTACCCTATCGCGTGGTGTCGTTGTGTACTGGCGACATGGGCTTCGGCGCCGCCAAGACCTACGATCTGGAAGTCTGGCTACCGGCGCAGGACACCTATCGCGAGATCTCTTCGGTCTCCAATTGCGAGGCTTTCCAGGCGCGTCGCCTGCAGGCGCGTTTCCGCAATGCGCAAGGCAAGCCGGAACTGGTGCATACGCTCAACGGTTCAGGGCTGGCGGTAGGGCGCACCTTGGTCGCAGTGCTGGAGAACTACCAGAACGCGGACGGCAGCGTAACTATCCCAGAGGTGCTGCGACCCTATATGGGCGGCAAGACTTCACTCAGCGCCTGACCGGTCAGGGCACAGGCGCCTGCCGGGCATTGAGCCAGGCCAGGTTGAAGCTGGGCAGCACTTCGCGATGCTTCGGTTCGTGCTGCTCCAGGATGTTGTAGTAAGTGCGGATCGATTCAACGAAGACGACTGGCGCGCCACCACGGGCAAAGCCGTATTTCAGCGTCGAGTAGTATTCTTCCTTGTTCAGCAAAGGCAGGGTGCTCTTGAGATCGACCCAGCTATCCGGATTGCGCTTCAGCCGTTGCGCCAGTACGCGCGCATCTTCCAGATGAGCGAAACCGATGTTGTAGGCCGCGAGTGCCATCCAGGTCCTGTCCGGTTCAGGGATGCGTTTGGGGATCATGTCCTTCAGCGTCAGTACGTAACGCGCACCGGCGATGATGCTCTGGTTCGGGTCCAGCCGGTCGGTCACACCCAGCCGGTCTGCCGTGTCTTCCGTCAGCATCATGAGGCCGCGCACGTTGGTCGGCGAAGTGTTGAAGGTATCCCAGTGCGATTCCTGGTAACTGATGGCGGCAAGCAGGCGCCAGTCGATGCCGGTCAGCTCCTGCGCTTTCTTGAACAGGTCGACGTACTTGGGTAACAGGGTGCCGGAGCGCTTCAGGAAGGCAGTCACGTCGAGCTGGTTGAGCCGCTCTGAGTGCCCGTAATAGCGGTCCAGCAGGTTATGCATGGTGCCGTCCTTGAGGATGCGGGCAAAGAACAGATTGGCCTTTTCATAGAGCCAGGGCTCCGCGGTCTTGGGGAACGCCCAGGCGATCTTCTCAGGCTCGCCGATATCCATCGCCACACCCAGGTTCGGGTAGTAATTCTGCAGAATGGAGACGAGGTGGCCGTCTGCCAGCGTGTAGCCGAGCGAGCCTTCGGCTACCTGTTGTAACAGGTCGTCCGAACTGGTCTTGAGCTCGCGCCACTCTAATCGCGGCTCCCGCTGCCGGAGATCGGCCAGGCGCTCGGCATAGCTTGTGCCCACGGGTACGGCGATATCCTTGCCGACCAGGTCTGCGGGTTGCTTGGGGACATCCTTCTTCGCCACCAGCTCGCGGTTATAGACCACCTGCTGCTGCACATTCTCATAAGGCGCGCTGAACTGCACCAGATGCTGGCGCAGGTGGGTGATGCTGAGATCGGCAGCGGCGAGGTGCGCCTTGCCCTTGAGCAGGGTGGGGATGACTTGCGTGATATTGCTGACGATCAGGAATTTGACGCTGTAATCCGGCCCGAGATCCTTGGCAAAGAGCTTGACCAGATCGTATTCCAAGCCGGCGAACTGGTTGTCGCCGTTGACGTAATAGGTGTTCGGCCCGTTATGGGTCACCACCACGATCTCCTTGGAATGCTGTGGGTCCGGCAAGGCCTTGGGAGGCTTCTGGCAGCCGATCAGGCTCGCAACGGCCAGCAGGGTCAATAGCGCGCGCATGCCCAGAGTTTCACCAAGTTCAATGGGTTTGTCCAGCGAGAAAATCTCGGTAAATATGACAGCCGATGGTAGAATAGCGCCTCGCGCGGCTGGCGGTCCAAACCGGCCTTGCGATGCAGGAGAGGTGGCAGAGTGGTTGAATGTACCTGACTCGAAATCAGGCATACGTGCAAGCGTATCGAGGGTTCGAATCCCTCCCTCTCCGCCACCGGTATCAAGCGATCTTCCCGTCGTATCTCGCGCTTCAGTCTCTTTCCCCTCAGTATCTCTCGGCAGCTTCCAGTAACCCGATCGGCTCGCCCAGCCAGTAGCCTTGCGCATGTGTGATGCCCAGCTCGAGAATGGTCTTCAGCTGCTGCTCGGTCTCGATGCCTTCGACGATGAGCTTGCAGGTGTTCTCCTCTGAGTAGCCGCTGAACGGTGAGGCCTGGAGCTTGAGCAGGCGGTCGCCCTTCATGTGCAACACATTCCGGACCTTGAGCTTGATGATATCCGGCCCCAGGCTGTCGAGCTGTTTCAGGCCTTCCGTCCCCAGCGCACGGTCGTCTAGCGCGATGCGCAGGCCGCGGTTGAGCAGGGTGCGTAGCGATTTGGTGACCCGGCTGAAGATCGGCAGGTCCATCGGATCGTTGATCTCGAGCACCACCCGCTTCATGTCGGCATGCTCCAGCACATCCGGTAATTGCGGTGAAAGCGCCGTATCCATCGAAGCGTTGACCGAGACGAACTGCGTCTCGCGGTAATAATCCAGGCCTTGCAGGCCCAGGCGGATGGCTTTCAGCTCAAGCTCGACCTTGTGTCCGAGCGCTTCGGCCTCACGGAACAGGGAGAGCGGATTGAGGCCATCCTTGCTATGGATGCGCGCCAGTGATTCGAAACCCACCACCTTGTCCTGCGTGATGTCGAAGATAGGCTGGTAGAGCACCTCGAGCAACTGGCCGCTCAATGCCGCGCGCACTTTCTCTTCCATATCGAGTTGGTGGTCGTGGATCCTTTCCTGGGCGTTGAACCACTGGCCATAGACCTCGGCCATGGCCGACATCAGCTGGATATCCTGCTGGTTGATCTGCCAGTTGGGTTGATGGCCGATACATCCCAGCGAACCATAGATGCGGCCGTCTGCGAAAGTGATGGGTACGCAGAGATAAGACCGGATCTTGTAATCCTCGGCGACGGCCAGTTGTTCGTGCGGCGGCAGGCTGCTGATGTCGAAGATGATGTCCGGCAACTGGCCGTTGATCACGCGTTGGCAATAGGTGTGCTCGATCGGGTCGCCATCGCCGGGTTTTACCGGCGGCGACTCCTCGGAGGCGTCGATATAACGAAAGATGCGCTTGCCCTCGCTGAACTCGGCGATGAACGCGACATCCATGCCGATCTCGGTACGCAGCGACTTGAGGATGTCCTGGATCAGGTTCTTGCCGTCTTCTTCAGAAGTCGACGCCAGTAATATCTGCTTCAGTGCCGCCAGGTTATGGGAGATGTATTGCGCATGATCCATGCTCGATTCCGACCTCTTTTTTATGATTATCGTGGTTTGAGACTACACCGCGCCAGATCGGTTGCCATATTCGCGCATAAAGGTTTCGAAAGCGTCTGCCGGTAACGGCTTACTGATGAGATAGCCCTGGTAGATATCGCACTGCAGGGTCTTGAGGAACGTCAGTTGCGCCTCGTTCTCCACGCCTTCGGCCACTACCTGCATGCCCAGCGTGTGAGCCATGGCGATGATGGTCGCCGTGATGGCACGGTCGTCGGCGTCATACTCGATATCAGCGACGAAACCACGATCGATCTTCAGCACATCCAGCGGAAAGCTCTTCAGATAGGCGAGGGACGAGTAGCCCGTGCCGAAATCGTCGATGCCGATCACGACGCCAGCGCTGCGGATCTGGCTCAGGGTTTCCAGCACCTCTTTCTCGCGTTGCATGAGGATGCTTTCTGTCAGTTCCAGCTCCAGCGAAGTGGCCGGGAAGCCGGTTTCGGCGAGGATGTCCCGGATGGTGCGATAGAGGTCGCCGTGATGCAGCTGGTTGGCGGAGATGTTCACCGAGAACGCCATCGGCGGCAGGCCTTGATCCAGCCAGTGTCTGCCCTGTGCGCATGCCGTACGGATCACCCATTCGCCGATGCGGCTGATCATGCCGGTCTCTTCGGCGACGCTGATGAAACTGCCGGGCATGATCACGCCCTCGACCGGGTCGATCCAGCGGATCAGCGCTTCGGCGCCTACGATCTTGCCGCTGGCGATATCGATCTTGGGCTGGTAGTAGAGCGCGAGCTGGTCCTTCTCGATGGCCGCCCGTAACCGGCTCTCGATGCTGAAGCGGTCGCGAGCAGCCTTGGTCAGCGTTTCTGAGAAATAGCGGTAACAGCCCTTGCCGGCCGCCTTCGCCTGATACAGAGCGGCGTCGGCATGCTGTAGCAGTTCCAGAGCCGTGCTGCCATGTTCCGGATAGATGCTGATGCCGATACTGACGCCGATGTGGACCTCGACATTATTGGCGAGCTTGCAGGGCGCTTCCAGCGCCTTGATGATGCTGTCGGCGACTTTCGCGCTATCCGAGACCAGGTTGATATCTTCGAGCAGGATGGTGAATTCGTCGCCGCCGAGGCGGGCGACGGTATCGGCACCGCGCAGACGACGCGTGAGGCGCTTGGCGGCGTGCTGCAAGAGCTCGTCGCCAGCGAGATGCCCGAACGTGTCGTTGACGTCCTTGAACCGGTCGAGGTCCAGCATCAGCAGGGCGAGTTGCTTCTGCTCGCGCTGCGCGACCTGGATGGCGTGCTCGAGATTGGAGATCAGCCGCAGCCGATTCGGCAGGTTGGTCAGCGGATCATGGTGGGCAAGGAAATCCAGCCGCGCCTCGGATGCCTTGAGATTGGTGATGTCGGCGAAGATGCCGACATAGTTCTGTACTGCGCCGAGCGGGTCGCGGATCACCGAGATGCTGAGCAGCTGCGGATAGAGCTCGCCGTTCTTGCGGCGGTTCCAGATCTCGCTCTGCCAATAGCCCTCGGTATTCAGCGCCTGCCACATGGCTTCGAAGAAGTGGGCCTCGTGTTTACCGGATTGCAGCAACTTCGGGGTCTTGCCGATGACTTCGGCCGCGTCGTACTGGGTGATCTCGCTGAAAGCGCGGTTGACTGACAGGATGCGTGACGCCTGATCGGTGACCATGATGCCCTCGCGCGTGTTGTCGAAGACGGCGGCGGCCATGCGCAGGTTCTCCTCACTTTGCTTGATGGCCGTGATATCGGTGATGGTGCCGACATAACCCAGAAAGGTGCCTTTGTCGTCGCTCTCGACCTGTGCCTCGCCTTTGACCCAGATCAGCTTGCCGTCAGGATGCAGGAAACGGTATTCGGCGCTGAAGGTCGCACGCTGGCTGAAAGCTATCTTCCAGGCCTGCAACAACGGCTCCGTGTCGTCCGGGTGCAAATGCCGTGCCCAGCCAGAACCCAGAGCATCGGCTTCCGTGGTCAGCCCGAGGATCTCCAAGCCGCGCCGGTTGATATAGGTATTGGCGCCCATGGCGTTGGTGCGGAAGATGCCGGCAGGTGCGACGCGCGCCAGTGCCTGGAACAGGGTCTCGCTCTCGCGCAGGGCACGGTCTTGCGCCTGTATCTCGGTGATGTCGCGCATGATGGCGACCGCGCCCAGCTTCTTGCCCTGGTCGTCGAAGAAAGCCGTCGCGCTGCAGGAGACGAAGCGCGGCGCCTGGCCCTGGGCCTTGATCACCATGCCGGCATGCTGCAGCTGCTCGCCGTTGAAGGCACGTACCAGCGGGATCTCGTGCGCCTGCAGTTCGTGCTCGCCACTGGCGTCGTAAAGACCGAAGTAATGACTCCATTGCTCGGGCGGGATCTCGCGCGGATCGAGGCCATGCCATTGGCGCGCGATGTTGTTGAAGACCACCAGACGCATGTCAGCGTCGCAGGCCACCACGCCGTCTGCCTGGTTGTTGAGCAGTACGCGGTTGAATTCCTCCTGCTGGCGCAGTGCATTCTCTGCCGTGCGGCGTTCGGTGATGTCCTCGACGGCGACCAGGTAATGTTCGATCTTGCCTTGCAGGTCGCGGATGGCATTGGCCTCGATACGCACGATGAGGCTCTTGCCTGATCGATGCAGCAGCCGCTTCTCGATCAGGATGTGGTCGAGCTTGCCGTCGATGAAGGCCTGGTTGAGCTCCAGGTCGCGTTCGAGGTCTTCCGGATGGGTGATGTCGATCCAGGTCATGCGCAACAGCTCGTGCGCTTCGTAGCCCAGCATCTCGCATAAACGGTCATTGACCTGCGTCCACCGTTTGCTCTCGATATCGATCACCGCCATGCCGATGAACGGCATATCGTAGAATCTTTTCAGCAGGCGATCGCGTTCGCTGCTTTCGGTCAATAATTCCAGCGCATGCGTGCGCTGCTGCTGACGCAACAGCAACAATATGGCGCCGATCAGCAGGGCGACGGCGATCAGGGTCAGGCTGGCGATCCAGGCCAGCAAGGTATCCAGCGGCGCCATCACTTCAGACTTGTCGATCTGGCCGACCATGCGCCAGGCAGAACCCTGGATGGGCTCGATGTTCACATAGGCCTCACGCTGGCGATAGTCGATACCCAGTGTGCGTTTCGCGCTGGCATAGGGGCTACTGGCCGTCAGCGGTCGCAGCGTGAATGTGGTCTTGCGCGGAGTGCCTGTGTGGTAATGGATCAGCGCTTCCTGGCCATCGGCCTGGCGAGCGATGACGATGCGCGCGCTCGAACTCGAACTGGGCCAGGAAAGCACGCGCGGCAGGATCTGCCGATCGATGCCGGTATGCACGATGACATAGGCGACGATATCCGGCGACGGATCCCGGATCGTCGATGCCAGGCCGGTGGCTGCGGGTTTGATGATGGGGGCTACGATATCAAGCTGTACGCGTTCGCCGATGGTGTAAAGATCGCTGTGTACGACCTTGCCGCTGCGGCTCTGCGCCGTCAGCTGTCGCTGGATCGTATTGGAGGCCACGCTGCGGCCTTGCACCAGAAGCTCATTGCCTTGCGCGTCGAGCAAAGCGATCGATTCATATTCATAGGCCGAGATCAGGGCCGCGAAGCGCTGCGCGATCGCTGCCCGATGGCTCGGCGTATCCTCCCGCAGCAAGGCGGCCGTCGATGCGGCAAAGCCACGATCCGCGGCCAGTACCTCGGCATCGCCCACGCGCGAATCCCGCCAGCGCTCGAACTGCACGACCTTGATGCGGGACACCAGTTGCAGATTGACGTAAGCGTCCTGTTCGATCCGCGGCAGGTAGAAGTATTTGACGCCGAGCGTGATCAGTGGAGAGACCGCAAGCAGGATTACCAGCAGCAGTAAAAGATAGCCGCGGTGCAATGGTTGTCCGACGGGCGGGGATGCCGGCAGGGCGGCAGACGCAGGGCGATGGTAGAGCAGCAAGTAGATGATCGTCGCGCTCAATAGCACCAGGCTGATGTCTGGCAGCAAATAAGCGAGTAGGGCGGAGGTAGTATGTTCGGCAGGTGGCGAGAACAGCCGATTCTCGATCGCGACCCAAAGCAGCCCGAACAACGCGTAGCCTAGCGCGGTTCTCCCCGGGCGTAAGTTGGCGATGCGTTTGGGCAGGTTTTTTAACGGCATGATGAGTCCGTGCTTTGACTTCATTATGCGCAGATTTGGTGCATTCGACAATTCAGAATGCATAACGCCTGCCGAGAAA
>CAMLMA010000038.1 GCA_946481065.1 uncultured Nitrosomonadales bacterium | reverse complement strand
GCATGCTGGACGCGGTCAAGGCGATGACGCATTTCCTCAACCTGATCGCCTCCGAACCCGATATCGCGCGCGTGCCGATCATGATCGATTCCTCGAAGTGGGAAGTGATCGAAGCCGGCCTCAAATGCGTGCAGGGCAAAGCCATCGTCAACTCCATCTCGATGAAGGAAGGCGAGGCCGAGTTCCTGCGTCAGGCCAGGCTGTGCCGCCGCTATGGAGCCGCCGTGATCGTCATGGCCTTCGACGAGAAGGGCCAGGCCGATACCTTCGAGCGCAAGACCGAGATCTGCAAACGCGCCTACGACCTGCTTGTGAACGAGATCGACTTCCCGCCGGAAGACATCATCTTCGATCCCAATATCTTCGCTATCGCCACCGGCATCGAAGAGCACAACAATTACGCGGTCGACTTCATCAACGCCACGCGCTGGATCAAGCAGAACCTGCCGCATGCCAAGATCTCCGGCGGCGTCTCGAATGTAAGCTTCAGCTTCCGCGGCAACGACCCGGCGCGCGAAGCCATCCATACCGTGTTCCTCTACCACGCCATCAAGGCCGGCATGACCATGGGTATCGTCAATGCCGGCATGATGGGCGTCTATGACGATCTCGACCCGGAGCTGCGCGAACGCGTCGAGGACGTCGTGCTCAATCGCCGGCCGGATGCGACCGAGCGCATGATCGAATTCGCCGCCACCTTGAAGGCCGACGGCAAGAAGGAAGCCTCCATCCAGGAATGGCGCGGCACGCCGGAGAACCCGGTGCCGGTGAACAAGCGCCTGGAGCATGCCATGGTGCACGGCATCACCGAGTTCATCGTCGAGGATACGGAAGAGGCGCGCCAGGCCATCATGGCTGCCGGCGGACGCCCGATCAATGTCATCGAAGGCCCGCTGATGGACGGCATGAACGTGGTCGGTGAACTGTTCGGCCAGGGCAAGATGTTCCTGCCGCAGGTGGTGAAATCCGCCCGCGTGATGAAGCAGGCGGTGGCGCACCTGATCCCCTTCATCGAAGAAGAGAAGGCGGCGGAGGAAAAGCGCACGGGTATCGTCGCCAAGCCCAAAGGCAAGGTGGTGATCGCCACGGTGAAGGGCGATGTGCACGACATCGGCAAGAACATCGTTTCGGTAGTGTTGCAGTGCAACAACTTCGAAGTGGTGAACATGGGCGTCATGGTGCCGGCGACCGAGATCCTCGCCATGGCCAAGGCCGAGAATGCCGACATCATCGGCCTTTCGGGCCTGATCACACCGTCACTGGAAGAAATGGCGCACGTCGCCAAGGAGATGCAGCGCGACGCCCATTTCCGTGGGCTGAAGACGCCGCTGCTGATCGGTGGCGCCACGACCTCGCGTGCCCATACCGCAGTCAAGATCGCGCCGCATTACGAAGGGCCGGTCATCTACGTGCCCGATGCCTCGCGTTCGGTCTCGGTGATGCAGTCGTTGCTGACCGTGGACCAGCGCGACCGTTACCTTGAGGAGATCAGCAAGGATTACGACCGCGTGCGCACGCAGCACGCCAACAAGAAAGGTACGCCACTGCTGACGCTGGCCCAGGCTCGCGCCAACAAGGCCAAGGTCGTCTTCACTGGCGAGAGTGCGCCGACGAAGCCGAAGTTCATCGGACGCCGCGAACTCAACAACATCGATCTTGCGCTGATCGCCGAATATATCGACTGGGGCCCGTTCTTCCAGACCTGGGATCTGGCGGGCTTCTATCCCGCGATCCTCGAAGACGATGTGGTCGGCGATGCTGCACGCAAGGTGTTCGCCGAAGGTCAGGCCATGCTGAAGAAGGTCATCGAGGGGCGCTGGCTCACTGCCAACGGCGTCATCGCCATGCTGCCGGCCAATACCGTGAACGACGACGATATCGAGATCTACACTGACGAATCGCGCAGCGAAGTCGAATTCACCTGGTATGGCATGCGCCAGCAGACAGTGAAGCCGGTGATCGACGGCGTGCCACGGCCGAACCAGTGCCTGGCCGACTTCATTGCGCCGAAAGGCACACCCGATTACATCGGCCTGTTCGCCGTCACGGCCGGCCTGGGTATCGAGAAACACGAACAGCGTTTCCTTGCGGCCCATGACGATTTCAACAGCATCATGCTCAAGTCCATCGCCGACCGGCTGGCTGAGGCGTTCGCCGAATATCTGCACGAGCGGGTGCGTACGGATCTCTGGGGTTATGCGACGGACGAGCATCTAGAGAAGGATGCACTGATCAAGGAAAGCTACCGCGGCATTCGTCCGGCACCGGGGTACCCGGCCTGTCCGGATCACACGGTCAAGACCGAGATGTTCCGCGTGTTGCAGGCCGAGAAGATCGGCATGACATTGACCGACTCGTATGCCATGACGCCGGCCGCAGCGGTCTCCGGTTTCTACCTCGCGCATCCGGAATCCAGGTATTTCAGTGTCGACAAGATCGGCATGGATCAGCTGGAGGATATGGCTCGACGCCGTGACCTGCCCAAGGAATTCCTGGAACGCTGGTTGTCACCCAACCTCTAGACGCCTGCAGGTAGACGCATCCACGGCAGGCGCATGCGGCCTTGTTATGCGTTTGCCTTGAGTTTGTTACAATCGCCTAACGCTTAAGACCTGACATCCATGCACATCCACATCCTCGGCATTTGCGGCACTTTCATGGGCGGGATCGCCGTCCTTGCCAAAGCCGCAGGCCACAAAGTCACCGGATGCGATGCCAACGTCTATCCGCCGATGAGCACCCAGCTCGAAGCCCAGGGCATCACGCTGATCGAAGGCTTCTCCC
Source organism: uncultured Nitrosomonadales bacterium (assembly GCA_946481065.1). Next base: position 11,145 of record CAMLMA010000038.1, on the reverse strand, counting down.
CTGACCAGACCAGCCTCAATCCCGATATCTACGTCATCGGTAACGTCGTCACGCGCGGCAATCCGTTGATGGAAGCCATCCTCGATCGTGGCCTGCCCTATATCTCTGGCCCGCAATGGCTGGCCGAGAACGTGCTGCAAGGCAAGTGGGTGCTTGCTGTCGCCGGTACCCACGGCAAGACCACCACCGCTTCCATGCTGGCCTGGATCCTCGAATATGCCGGCCTTGCGCCTGGGTTCCTCATCGGCGGCGTACCCCAGAATTTCGGCATCTCGGCGCGTTTGCCGGGGATTTCACCAAAAGACAGTAATTACCATCTCTACAAGCAGCAAGATTTGGCTGTCGACACGAGGCGCCCGGCGCACAGCGGCCGAGACAGTACAGATGGGTACGGCGAGGCGGCGAGCACCGCGCAACAAAGTGGCGCAGGCAAAGATGCTGTTTGTTCGCCGTTCTTCGTCATCGAGGCGGACGAATACGACACCGCCTTCTTCGACAAGCGTTCCAAGTTCGTGCACTACCATCCGCGCACGGCCATCCTCAACAACCTCGAATTCGACCACGCCGATATCTTTGCCGATCTCGCCGCGATCGAGACCCAGTTCCATCATCTGGTGCGTACGGTGCCCGGTCAGGGGCTGGTGGTGGCCAATGGCCGCGAAGAGAGTCTGCAGCGCGTGCTGCAACGTGGCTGCTGGACGCCGGTAGAGACCTTCGGCGATAGCGGGGGCTGGCAGGCGGGTGAGGTCCATCAGGACGGTAGCTTCGACGTTTTGCATGCCGGCAAATTTCAGGGCCGCGTGCAATGGGAGCTGCTGGGCGAGCACAATCGCATGAACGCGTTGGCGACGCTGGCGGCGGCACGTCATGTCGGCGTACCGGTCGAGGTCGGCATCGCAGCGCTGAGTACCTTCCAGAACGTCAAACGCCGGATGGAAGTGCGTGGCGTGGTCAATGCTGTCACGGTCTATGACGATTTCGCCCATCATCCGACGGCGATCGCCACCACCGTCGCCGGCCTGCGTGCCAAAGTCGGCCATGCGCGCATCCTGGCCGTGCTCGAGCCGCGCTCGAATACCATGAAGCTTGGGGTGATGAAGGCCGCCTTGCCCGATAGCCTGGTCGATGCCGACCAGGTGTTCTGCTATGGCGCCAACCTGGGCTGGGATGCCGCAGAAGCCTTCGCGCCGATCGCGCACAAGGCGAAGGTCTATGACGATATGCCCGCCATGGTCGAGGCCATCGTTGCGAGCGCCCGGCCAGGCGACCATGTGCTGGTGATGAGCAACGGCGGTTTTGGTGGCGTGCACCAGAAGTTGCTGGAAAGGCTGGGCACTTGAGGCCTGCGTTCATGAAAAACTGGGAACCGCTGGAGATCACCCTGGCGGTCTCGGCTTTTCTGCATTTGGTGGTGATCGTCGCCGTCAAGTTCGAGCCGCCTGATCTCAAGTTCTTCAAGGACAAGATGCCGCCGCTCGAAGTGGTGCTGGTCAATGCCAAGACCGAAAAGGCCCCGACCAAGGCCGATGCACTGGCGCAGGCGAACCTTGATCGTGGCGGCAATACGGAAGAGAACCGTCGTCTCAAATCGGCTTTGCCACCTCCCAAGCAGCAAGTGACTGAAGTCTCGGTCAAGCCGGCGGCGGAGGCGAAGAAGGCGGCCGCTGCTGCCGAAGCGCAGGCCGAAGCCGAACGTAAGCAGCAACAGCGGGTCGCCGAACTCGAGCGGCAGGCGCAAGAGCTGATGACCCAGATCAACGCCAAGAAGAAGGTGGAGACCGCGCCACCCAAGCCATCGGCGGCGCCAGAGATCGATAAGCAACAACAGCAGGCGACCTCCAAACTCAGCGGTGCCGACCTCATGGCCAGCAGCCTCGATATCGCCAGGCTCGAGGCGCAGATCGCCAAGCAGCAGGACGAATATCAGAAACGTCCGAAGCGCAAATTCATCGGCGCGCGCACCCAGGAATACCGTTTCGCGACCTATGTTGAAGCCTGGCGCCAGAAGGTGGAGAAAGTGGGCAACCTCAACTATCCGGAAGCAGCCAAGGAGCAGAAGATCTATGGGCAGCTCCGCATGACGGTTTCCATCAAATCCGATGGCAACATCGAGAGCATCGAGGTCAACTCGAGTTCCGGCTTCAAGGTGCTGGATGACGCGGCGAAACGCATCGTCGAACTGGCCGCGCCCTATGCTGCATTTCCCGAGGATATCCGCAAGGATACGGATATCCTGAGCATCACCCGTACCTGGACCTTCACCAAACAGGATAGCCTTGCAACCGAGTAACTTTTACCAGTACCACGTCTTCTTCTGCCTCAACCAGCGTGAGGACGGCTCCGCCTGCTGTGCCGACCTCGGCGCAGAAGCCGCGTTCGATCACATGAAGGCGCGCATCAAAGCGCTCAAGCTCAACGGCGAGGGCAAGGTGCGCATCAACCGCGCTGGCTGTTTCGATCGTTGCGGCGAGGGGCCGCTACTGGTGGTCTACCCGCAGGCCGTGTGGTACAGCTTCGTTGATAATGAAGATATCGACGAGATCATCGAGTCACATCTGCGTAACGGCAAGATCGTCGACCGTCTGGTGGTCTAGGTATCCCCGCTACGCGGAGATGCATGCGGCGGCATTTCAAGCCCAGTATCTGACGCTTTCTTAGCCTAGAGTCTTCTGGATGGCCATCTTCAGGCGTTGTGCCGTCGCGTCGTCGATCGGATGCGCCAGGCTCTCCCGTTGCGACTTGCCCCAGATCGGGTTGGGGAAATGCCGGTCGCGCTTGTACCGCGGAATCACATGCCAATGCACATGCGGCGTCAGGTTGCCGAGGCTGGCGAGGTTGATCTTGTCGGGTGCCATGACTTCGCGCACGGCGGCTTCCACCGCGAACACGACTGCCATCAGGCGTTCGCGCTGTGCGGTCTCGAGATCGCTCATCTCCTTGACGTGCCGGTTGAGGATCACGCGGCAGAAGCCCGGGTAATCGACATCGTTGACCCGCACGACGCGGCAGAAGCCGTCCTGCCAGATCAGTTCGCCGCCCGGGGTGTCACATAGTTCGCATGCAGCCATTGGTGCCTCGGTGAAAGATACACGTTGATGCGCGCCTTGCGGCGCTATCCGGGATTATAGCCGTTGTGCGCTCAGGACGAACGGGCCTCGCTGCGGCGACGCACAGGGGGCGCTACCGCCTTTGCCGGCCGTCTGGTCCAGCGTGCCAGGATATCGCGGCGGAACGTGGCTACGATCAACAGTGCCGCGAGCAACAGGTAGAGCCAGCGCACCGAATACGCCGTGACAAAGGTCGCGGCCGGTGGTTGCGCATGGATGAAACGGTAGAAATCCGGCTGGTCCAGGCCTTTGGTGTAGCGGGCGCCGATCTCTTTCGCCAGGTCGCGCAGGTAGCTTTCGTCCAGTGTCGACAGGTAGCGATCGAATTCGGCGTAGGCGACCACAGGGTCCGGATCGTCCTTGCTGGTGTCGTTGTAGGTCACGCCGACGGCGCCGGCGGAGAACTCCTTGGCATCGGCCGGCCAGAAGCCCACCCATTTGTTGTTGCTGTTGTATCGGGGGATGGGTACCGGCTCGCTGCCGCCGATGCCGACGAAGACCACCTGTTTGCCGATCTGTACGCCGCTGAGGTCGAGCTTGTTGACGGCGTTGACCTTGGGCGCTTCGTCGCCGTCCGTGAAGAACAGCAGTTGCGCGGGCACGTTCAGCGAATCGAACACCGTCGCCGAGGCCTTGACGCCGAAACTCAGCCGGCTGTTGCCGCGCCATGCCATGCGCCATTCCAGATGGTCGATCGTATCCACCAGCACGTCATAGTTAGCACACACTTCCAGCGGCGTCAGCAGCAATCCGACGTTCTCGGCAGCGAATACGCCGAGGCTGATGTAGGTGCCACAAGGCGAGGTCTCGACCGTCCTTCGCATCAAGTGCCGCATATAAGCCATGCGGCTGACGTTGCGGCCGTCGAGTTTCATGTCCTCGGCGTTCATGCTTTGCGACACGTCCGCCAGCAGCAGGTAGTTGTGCACGTTCTGCCGCAACTGGATCTCCGGCTTGATCACCGCCAGCAGCAGCAGGACGAGGGCGATGGCGTACAGCAGGCTCTCCTGGTACTCGCGCAAGAAGCGCCAGAGTGGCTTGGTCATCAGGGCAGCCCTACCGGCAGGTTGCTGAGTTCCATCCCGGTCTGCTCGCGCTGCGGATGCTTCAGGTGCTGCGGCAGGATCGCCAGCAGCAGGCTCAGGTTGAATCGTGTCGCGGCCGACTGCGGGTCGAGGCGCAGCGACTGCTCATAGGCGACACGTGCCTGTGTCAGGTCGTAAAGCGCTTCGTCGATCAGGCTACCGTCGTCATTGACGCGGCGGTTCATGGCCGACAGGAACAGGTTGTTGCCGATGTTGTAGTGGATGCGCGCCTGTTGCAGCGGCGTGGGCGAGGCGTCCAGCAACTGGCCGTAGCTCTGCACCGCATGCTTGAAGTCGTGGTTGCGGCCTTGCTGGTAGGCGGCGGCGAATTTGGCCGTGTAGGCGTAGCGGTCGTCATCGATCGGATGGCCTGCCAGCACGGCCTGGTTGAGCGCGCGGATCTGCGAGATCCGGTAGCCCTCGTAGCCGGCGCCGACGATGCCGGCGATCAGTAACAGCGCCCACCAGACGGTCAGGCGTTTGATGCGTTTTTCCATGTGTGTACTCTCAGGTTCTTGGCGATCAGCAACAGCAGGCCGAGGACGATCGCCAGCAGGATCAGCGGCCGGGCGTAATCGCGCCCGGGCAGGGTGACGGTGTATTGGATGGTGTTCTTCTCGCGCGAATCGATATCCTGGATCGCCGATTGCAGGGCGGTCGGATTGTCGGCTTCATACGCCTTGTACTTGATGCCGAGCGACTGGAAGAACTGGTCGAGCTCGATCGCCGCGGGCGCCATGCCTTCATCGTAGTGGTTGCCGCTGAAGATGCTGACGTCATCCGGTTCGCGCAAGACGATCCAGTAGAGGCTCAAGCCTTTCTTCTTGAGGGATTCCTTGATGCGGAACTTCACGCGCGGGCTCAGTTTGCCGGCGCCGTCCGACAGCAGGATGATGGCGCGCGAGCCCGAGCTCTGGATAGCGTCGAACAGCGTCACTGCGGTGGTGATGCCGGCGCCGATATTGGTCTGGTTGATACCGGCGCTGGTGGCCGCCTTGATACCGGCGTGGATCGCATCGCGGTTGCTGGTGATCTTGACGCCATAGAGCGCGGAGTTGGTGAAAGCCACCACGCCCATCATGTCGTCCGGGCGGGAATCGATGAAGCGCGTGATGAGCCGGCGTGCGGCGGCCGACTTGATCTCGGCGGCGCGTCCGCTGCGGTCGCCGGCGAAGGGATGGTCCATGCTCACGCTGCGGTCGATGACCATGACCGTCTGCGCGCCCTTGCCGAGCTTGGCCAGCTTGCGTTCCTCGCCCTGCGGGCCGGACAGGGCCAGCACGATGCAGAGCAGCATGAGCGCTGCGGCGATGCGCAAGGCGAGGCTGGCGAGATCGGAGAAGCGATCTGCGGGCACCATCTCCACCCAGGAATAAGCCTGGCCTTGTTGGCCCTTGAAGATGAGCGGCGCCAATGCCAGCGGCAACAACAGCAAGGCCCAGGGATGCAGCAGCGTCATGCCAGGCCTCGTTCGCAATGGCGCAGGCGGCGCGCCAGCGCCAGCAGCTCGTCGAACAGACGGGCGTCGGTCGACCGGCCGCTGAACAGGCGTTGGCCGGAACGGCTGAAGAACGTGGCGATGTCGTCGCGCGCGGGACGGAATTGCGGGTGGCCTGCGATGAAATCGTCGATGCCGGCCGTGAACAGGCTGGCGCCATAGACTTGGTCAAAGGCCTGGTGCAGTCGCAACAGCGCCTGCGTCTCATGCTGCGGCGAGCGCGGCAGGCGACGGATCTGGCGGTAGGCGCGGGCGAAGGCGCCGCCCATGAAGGGCAGCCAGCGGCCTTCGGCATGCACATAGATCAGCCCGCCCAGGCCTGCGATCAAGAGCCCGATCGCTACGGCAAGGTAGAGGTAATCCTCGGACAGGGGCAGTGGTGAAGGCGGTGCCTGAGGCTGCAAGGCAGCCTTGGCCAGGCGGATGTCGGCGACCGCGAGCGGCGAGAACCAGAAACGCCAAGCCGGTACCTTGATCGTGAGCGCCTGGGGACCGCCGTTGAGGGCGATCTGCATGGCCGGTAGTTGCAGGATGGCCGGGGTGGTGGCCGTGGCGAAGACCTGATAGCGCATGGACAAGGTATAGAGTGTGGCAGCCTCGGCCGCCTGCTTTTCCAGGTGGATGTCGGCGAGTTCGATGCCGTCGTGCAGCTCGCCCTTGAGCGGCAGGGCGCTGGCGGCGAGCTGGTAGGGCTGCGCGACCTTGACCAGCAGCCGGCGCTCGAGCAGGTCGCCGACCTGCAGACCGGTACTGCGGTCCGGGTTATCCAGCCGCATGATCTCAATCACCGGCGGTTTGGCCGCTTGGGTGCTTGGCTGCGCGTTTTGCGGTACTTGCTGGTTCACGGGCGCGGGTTCGGCGGCGGCAGGGCCGATCCAGCCCAGGCAGGCGAACGCGAGCAGGATCGAGACGGACGACATTCGTATTGGCATGGTCATGAGCTGAGATATTGGTCGAAATAATGGGTGAGGGTATCGGCATGGTATTCGCCATGCAGGAACAGGCCGGGGCTGTCGAAACGCAGGAACAGGTCCTGCAACGCCTGCCGGCGCTGCTCGAAGGCGGCGATGAAGCGGCTGCGTAGCGCGTCACGGAAGAACACGGTGCGGTCGCGTCCGGTCTCGGGATCGATCAGCGTGCTGAAGCCGAAGCGCGGCAAACGGCGATATTCCTGCTCGTCCCACAGCACGATGGGGATCACCTGATGTTGCGACAGCATGTTCATGGCTTGCTCGATCAGCGTCAGCGGTAGATGGAAATCCGAGATCCAGAACACCAGCGCGCGCGATTGGCTGAGGTACTGCGGCACTTCCAGGATGCCGTCACCGGCTGGTGCCAGCGTCTCGCGCTCGCCGATCGCAGACAGGGTCTCGGCGGCGCTGTGGAATGAACTACCCAGCGGCAGGCTGAAATCCTCGATCACGTGGCGATCGTAGGCGACCAGCCCGAACAGGTCGCCGGTGTCGAGCGCGGAACGAGCCACCGAGGCGGCGATGGCGATGGCCTGGTCGAGTTTGCGACGGCGGCCGCGATACTGCATGGAGGCCGAGAGGTCGCAGACGGCGAACAGGGGGGTCGTGTTGTCCTGGTTGAACAGCCGCACCTGCACCTGCTCGAAGGGGTCACGCAAGGTCTGTCGCAGGTCGATACGGCGCGCGTCGGGGTGATCGACCAGCGGCAGGTTGCCGCGGAAATCGAACCCCAGTCCGCGCTGGTCGCCTCGGTGTCCGCCGAGATGCAGGCTGCTGGACTTCCAGGGCACGTGATAATGGAACGGCTGCGCCGCTTGTGGCGACATGATGCTCAGCGCGCCGGAACCGCGACGTGGTCGAGGATGCGGCTCGTGAGCTCCCGTGCCAGGGCGGTGCGGCGATTCTCGTACATGCTGTGGAACACCAGCCGGTGCGCGATGATCTCGTGGAACACGGCGTGGATGTCTTCCGGATAGAGGTGGTCGCGATCGTTGAGCCAGGCGTTGACGCGCGCCGCCTTCAGCAGCATGCCCATGCCGCGCGGGCTGGCGCCTGCCTGCACGAGACGATGGATATCGGCGCCGTCGAGCGTGATGCCGAAGCGGGCAGGGTCCTGCGTCGCTTCCCACAGGTCCAGCGCATATTCCTCCAGCGTCTCGCTCGCCTGGATATGGTTCTGCAACAAGTCGGAGAACGCGTTGAGCTGGTCGTAGCGCAGGATACCGGTCGGCACCTTCTGCGTCAGCGCCTCTGCGTGCTGGAAGCGGGTATCGAACATGAGGGCGCGGCGCAGGTCACGGTCCTCGGGGATCTCGATCGGGATCTCCATCATGAAGCGGTCGCGCGCGGCCGAGGGGATCTCGAAGGTCTCGTTCTTCTCCACCTGGTTGCGGTCGGCGAACACCACCATGTGCGGCAGCCGGTATTCGCGCTTGAAGGCGTGCAGGTGGCGCTCGGCCATCACGCGCAGCATCAGCGCATGGACCTGCGGACGGGCACGGTTGATCTCGTTGAAGAAGAACACCGAAAGCTGCTCGCCGGCACGCAGCAGCGGGCCTTCGTCGATCTGCGGGCGGCCGTCGTTGCCGAGATAGGTGTGATAGACGAGGTCGTTCGGCATCAGGTCCACGGTGCCCTCGATCCGCTCATAGGCGCCGCCGATACCACGGGCGATGGATTGCAGCAGCGTGGTCTTGCCGACGCCGACGCCGCCTTCAAGCAGAACGTGGCCGCGGGCGAAGATGGCGATATTGATATGGCGGATGGCCTTGTCCTGGCCGACGATGACGCTTTGCACGGCTTGCTCAAGTTGCAGCGCGTGGGCGCGCCAATCGGCGAGTTGGTTCTGCGGGGCTAGAGTTTCCATGGGTTCCTGATGGGTGATTGAATGAACATGTGACAAAAATATACAGACCTGTATATACCTTACCGTGATTTTTTCGATTGCACAAGCGTAAACCTATGCATCATGTCGACGCGTTGTGATGACCGGACTGGTAGCCAGGCCCGAAGCCGGTCGTGATCAGGGTTCGAGGGCGATGTGCTCCGCTTTGCTGAGCAGGTTGACCATGCGCACATTGATGTAGCCCATGATCGCGCCGACGAGCACGCAAGGCGGGATGGCGACGATGACGTTTTGCAGGGAGAACGACTGCAAAACCTGCAGGTTGAAGTGCTCGCCGATGCTGAGAAAGGCCCAGACGCTGGCATAGCCGTAGATGATGGCCGGTGTCACGGCGAAGTATCCGATCACGCTCAGGCGCACTAGCACGCCGATCACGAGCCCAATGACGACAGGTCCCCAGAGCTGGCCGAATCCGCTGGCTTGCCACGGGTTGGCGAACAGCAGCAGGGCCGTCAGCCAGGCGGTGACCACGCCCAGGCCGATATGCGTCACCGTGACGCGGAAGGCGGCCATGGGGTCCTGGTCGCCCCCCAGGTGGAAGAAGCAAGCCCAGGTGATGAACAATGACCAGACCGGCAGCGCCGGGAAGGGCTGCGCCATCGCCAAGACCACGGCGGTCAGTACGGCGGCACTCAAACAGGCAGCGTTGATGCGTGTCATCCTGATTCTCCCGATGGGTGTGTCAGCCCTTGCCGTTGGCGACCATTTCGAAATATTCCTCCAGCGTGATGACGCCACCCAGTTGCTGGGCGAGGTCGCTATCGCGCGCCGGCAGCGCATCCTGCATCTCGTCGATACGCTTCCACTGCGCCTTGGGTGTGGGGCAACCCGGTTGCGGCACGTAAGGCGAGGCTGCCGTGCGCTGGTAGCGGTGGATATAACGCGGGCAATTGACGAATATCTCGCTGATCTCGACACGCACGACGAGCTCGGCCTCGTGGAAGGTCTCTCGCAGCGGGTCATCACGACTCACCGTGGCGGTGCCATGGACGCGGACGCGATGCGGCGTCTCGAAATCGATGAACAGCATGCCCACCTTGTTGTTGCCGGTGATGTTGCCCATGGAGAGATACATGCCGTTGCCGTCCAGGCTGGGGAACGCCAGGGTCTTGTCGTCCAGCACGCGGACGAAACCCTGGTCACCGCCTTTGTAGGAGCAGGTAGGGAAACCGCGATGATCGATGGTCGTGAGGAAGAAGAAATCGCGCGATTCGATGAACCCCCGATGCTCCGCCGGGATCTCGGGCGTGATGATCTGTTCGCTGACCCGGTCCGCCAGTCGGGTGGTGTCGAACTGGGCTTGCATGGCGCGATGCTGGGCGCCGTAGATGTCACTCATGGTGTACTCCTCGAAAACGCCAGTCCGATAGCCGGACTAGCCGTTATTTTTTATATGGTCAATATTAATAATCATGCTTTAATGCGGTCAATCTGCAGGCATGATTAAGTTGTCCGGTATTCGGACATAAAAAACGAGGCGAGACATGACAGCACCAGACAGCACATCCGTGGCTACGGGCAGCCTGAATCGGGCGGTGACCTTGCTGACGACGATCGCACGCGGCTCGCGCAAGGGCAGTACGCTGTCCGAGCTCGTGGCACGCAGCGGATTGCCACGACCGACCATCCATCGTGTGCTCGACAGCCTCATCGCACTCGGCTGGGTCGAGCGCGACGCACAATCGGCACGCTACAACCTCGGCAGCGACCTCGCGGCGATGGGCTATTCGGCGATCGCTCGTCACCCCATCGCGCGTATCGCCGACACCACGTTGAGCCGACTCGCGGAGACCCTGGACCAGCAGGTGTATCTGAGCGTGCGCTCCGGCCTCGATATGGTCTGCATCGGCCGCTATGACAGCCAGTCACAGATCCAGATCGGTCGCGGATATGTCGGCATGCGCGGGCCGTTCGGCATGAGCCTCTGCTGCATGGCGATCTTTGCGCAGCTGCCTGAGGCTGAGGTGCGGCAGATCATCGAGGCCAATATGGCGCGCTATCACCGGATCGAAGGTTTCGACGAACAGGGCTTCCATCGCACCGTGGCCGAGGCCATGCAGCAAGGCTACGGTACTTACGACAACATCATCCTTGACCGCACCACCAGCGGGCTTGCCGTCACCATCCGCGATCCCTCCGACTATCCCGTGGCCGCCATCGGCACCACGTTCATCACGGGCTGGCTCGACGATTCAGGACGCGAGCGTTGCTTGCAGCAGTTGCGTCAGGCGGCGGACGCCATCGCTGCCCAGATGTTCATGCACGAACGCGCGGCGAAGCCGGATACCTGAATGGCAGATACGAAAACGTGCAGTGGATTGAACTGCATGGGTGGGAAAAGGCATAATAGCGGCTTGGCTGGCATATCAAATTCGGAGTGTAGCTTAGCCTGGTAGAGCGCCACGTTCGGGACGTGGAGGCCGGAGGTTCGAATCCTCTCACTCCGACCATCCTTGCAGTATTCCAGTAGTCATCAAAGACGACCCACAAATAAAAACAGGAGCCGAAGCTCCTGTGTCTGCCTGCGCCGTACTTAATTCTTTTTGGGCATCAGTACGGTATCAACGGTATGGATCGC
>CAMLMA010000037.1 GCA_946481065.1 uncultured Nitrosomonadales bacterium | reverse complement strand
TCAGGCGCTTGCCTTCGTGCCAGAGCTTGTGCACGAGCCAGGCGGCGGCGTCGAGTAGCGCGAGGTCTTTCTCGATCACGGCACCGATGCCCGGACGCAGCACCTTGACTGCTACCGGCGTGCCGTCGGGCAGCTCGGCAAAATGGACTTGTGCGACTGAAGCGCTGGCCACCGGGGCCTCGGAGAATTGCCGGTAGAGTGTCGTCAGCGGTTGTTCGAACGCAGTCTCGATGGTCTGCTGGACCTGCGCGTAAGGGAAAGGCGGTACACGATCCTGCAGCTTGGCGAGCTCATTAGCGATATCGAGCGGGATGATGTCGCGGCGTGTCGAGAGCATCTGGCCGAACTTGACGAAGATCGGCCCCAGCGCCTCGAAGGCCAGGCGCAGGCGAACGCCGCGCGGCTGGCTGACGTCGCGCCAGAATAGCAGGCCATGCAGGAGCCGTTGGCAGGCACGCAGCTTGGTGTGGCTGAGGATGAATTCGTCGAGCCCGAAGCGCAGGGTGACCGTGAAAATCCTGAAAAGACGCAGGAAGCGCATGGATGCTCAGTCTTTCTTGCCCGGCGACGTGCTGTCGGCGACTTTTCTCGCGAGGCTCTCCAACCGTTTCTCCAGCCGCTCGGTATCTTCGCGCAGGGTATCGACCGCTTCGACGAAATGCATAACGTGGCGCTTCTTGGCGATCAGGGGTTGTTCTTCCTGCCAGTATTCGGCGAACATCTCGGCGACATTGAGCGACTGCTTCCTGACGCCATCAACTGTCTTGCGGCCAAGGGCGGCCAGCTCATGGGCTGGCGCGTCGCCGATGATGCGGCTCAGGTCTTCTTCGTATTCCCAATGCATGCCGCGCAGCACCTTGGCCAGTGTGGCCGCCAGTTCAGTGTCGCCCTCCAGGCTGGCAAGCGTGGTGGCGCTGTCGTCATTGGCGAGCAGGCGCAAGGCCACGGGTAGCGGAATGGTGACTGTGGCGTCGGCGAGGGCGGTTTCTCCAGCCATGGCAAGACCGCCGTCCTCAAGGATGGTGAGTGTCGTGTCCACAGGGGGTACGAGGAAGCGGACGCTCTTGCCGCCGTGTGGCGCGAGTTGCTCGCGTGCCCAGGCGTTCTGGTTGACGAGATGATTGAGCAGGCGCGTCAGGATGTGCTTGAACATAGGCGCCTAGAGCTTCCAGCCTTTATGCAGGGCGACCGCCCCGGCCGCCATGTTGTAGTAATCCACTTTGGCGAAACCGGCGTCATGCATCATCTGCTTCAAGGTCTCCTGGTCCGGGTGCATGCGGATGGATTCGGCCAGATACTGGTAGCTCTCTGCATCCTTGGCGAAGAGCTTGCCCATGCGTGGCAACAGCTTGAAGGAGTAGGCGTCGTAGATCGGCGCCAGGGGCTTCCAGATCTGCGAGAACTCTAGCACCAGCAGACGCCCGCCAACTTTGAGCACACGTTGCATCTCGGCCAGGGCACGGTCCTTGTGCGTCATGTTGCGCAGACCGAAGGCCACCATGACGCAATCGAAATGCTGGTCGGGAAAGGGCAACTGCTCGGCGTCACAGAGCATGGTGGGTACGGCCAGGCCAGCATCTATCATGCGATCGCGACCGACGCTCAGCATGGAGGCGTTGATATCGGTCAGGATCACCTCGCCGCTATCCCCCACCTTGCGCGCGAACAGCTTGGACAGGTCGCCGCTGCCGCCTGCGATGTCCAGCACACGGTCGCCCTCGCGTACGCCGCTGACTTCGACCGCGAAACGTTTCCAGCCGCGATGCATGCCGGCGGACATGACGTCGTTCATGAGATCATATTTGCGTGCGACGGAATGGAAGACTTCGCCGACCTTGTGGGCCTTTTCCTTTTCATCGACGGTCTTGAAACCGAAATGGGTGGTGTTGTCGCTCATGCCGTTCCTTTACAAACGTTATCCTGCCTCACGCACATGGCCAGCCGCGTCGAGGCGGCTGAGGTATACCTGCCAGAGACTCTCGTAGTTCCTGGCCAGGTCGTAAAGATAATCCCAGGAGTAGAGCCCGGTATCGTGGCCATCGGAAAAGATGAGCCGCACGGCATAATTGCCGACCGGCTCGACGCCAGTGATGTTGACCGACTCCTTGCCGATCTGCAGCACTTCCTGACCTACGCCATGTCCACGGACTTCCGCCGATGGCGAGTAGACACGCAGGAATTCGCACGAGAGCATGGCTTCCGTGCCGTTATCGAACCTGAGCTCCAGCAGGCGCGATGCTTGATGCAGGCGGATATCGACGGGACGCGGGGTCGTGGGGTTGAGGCCGCTCATAAGACTGCTGTTTCCGAAAACGACGATGATAGCAGAATGTGCCCAGCGGGTCTGCGCGTGGCGCCGCCTTCCGCGGCATTTTCAACCGTTAATCGCAACTTTGGCTCCGCTTATCTGAAAACCGCATGAAATTTGGCCATTAGCCGTATGATTAATTTGACTATTTTAGACAAACTGCTACAGTTGCAGCAAACGAAGGCATCGGGAACGGACATGGCTGAGAATAAGCTGGGACAACAGTTCGCTGCATATACGCAGTGGCGCAAGGCATTGGTCGATACCATCTGCGATTACCGCAGTTGGCTCAATGAGCAGGAGCTCAACGATGCCCAGATCGATCAGCGCATCTCACACCTGCTCGACCGCCTGCGCGAAGACCGCCTGAATGTCGCTTTCGTCGCCGAATTCTCACGCGGCAAATCTGAACTCATCAACGCCATCTTCTTCGCTGACTATGGTCAGCGCCTGCTGCCGTCGAGTGCCGGACGTACCACGATGTGCCCGACCGAGCTGATGTATGACCCAGCCAAGCCGACTTCGGTGCAATTGCTGCCGATCGAGACGCGCGCCTCCGACGCCACTACCACCGAATACAAGCGTTATCCGGAAGAATGGAAGGTCTTCGAATTCAATGTCGACAACAACGACAGCATGATCGAAGCCTTCAAGGAGGTCAGCCGCATCAAGACCGTGACGCAGGACGAAGCCCAGCGCTACGGCTTGTTCGACCCGACCAGCGCCGATGACGCCATGAGCCTCAATAGCGACGGCACCATCAATATCCCGAGCTGGCGCTATGCCATGATCAACTTCCCCCATCCCTTGCTCGAACAGGGGCTGGTCATCCTCGATACTCCCGGTCTCAACGCCATCGGTACCGAGCCAGAGCTGACGCTTAACATGTTGCCGAATGCCCATGCCGTGCTTTTCATCCTGGCTGCGGATACCGGCGTCACCAAGTCCGAGATCGACGTCTGGCGCCAGTACATCAGCGGCACCCGCTGGAAGCAGAAGGGCCGGCTCGCGGTTCTCAACAAGATCGACGGCCTCTGGGACGAGCTCAAGGAAGAGAAAGAGATCCAGAAGGAGATCGTCAAGCAGGTCGCCACCAGCGCTGATCTGCTGGGACTCAACACCAACCAGATCTTCCCGATCTCGGCGCAGAAAGGCCTGCTGGCCAAGGTCAACGGAGATGACGCACTGCTGCTCAAGAGCCGCCTGCCGGAGCTGGAAAAAGCCTTGTCGGACGAGCTGATCCCGTCCAAGAAGGAGATCGTGCGCGACAACACGCAAAGCGAGATCGAAGACCTGCTGAGCGGTTCGCACCTGATCCTGGATTCCCGCCTGCATGGCCTCGCCGAGCAATTGGAAGAACTCAGGGGTCTGCGCGGCAAGAACGAGGACGTCGTCGAACACATGATGAACAAGGTCAAGGTCGACAAGGAGAACTTCGAGAAAGGCCTCCAGCGTTTCCAGGCCTTGCGTAGCGTGTTCTCTCAACAGACCAACCAGTTGTTCACGTTGTTGGGCATGGAAGCGCTCAAGAGCGAAGTCACCAAGACGCGTGACACCATGATCGCGGCCAATTTCACCAAGAGCATCCGCGGCGCCATGGACAGTTTCTTCGCGGAGTTGAAGTCCCGCCTCGTCAAGTCTGATGCGCAGGTGGATGAGATCAAGAAGATGATGGACGCGATGTACGAGAAGTTCTCCAAGGAGCACGGGTTGCGCAAGGCGGAGCCGCCATCGTTCTCGACCCTGCGCTACCAGAAGGAACTTGCGAAACTGGAACGCGCCTACAAGGAGCAGTTCAACACCGCACTCAACATGATCACCAACGAGAAGATGACACTGACTTCCAAGTTCTTCGAGACCCTGGCAAGCCGTGTGATCCATGTCTACGAGGTCGCCAACCGTGACGTCGAGAACTGGCTCAAGGCAGTGATCGCGCCGATGGAATCACAGGTGCGTGAACATCAGCTGCAATTACGCCGCAGACTGGAAAGCATCAAGCGTATCTACAAAGCGACCGACACGCTCGAAGATCGCATCGGTGAGCTGGAGAGCATCGAAAAGAGTATCCAGGCGCAGGTGGCGGATCTCAAGATCCTGCGCCAGCACATGAAGAACGCGCTGGAATTCGACACGGAAGCCAAACCCGCGAAAGCCGCATGACCCTCACCACCACGCTCTTCCTGCTTGGCGTGACCGTGCTGTTCGTGGCGATCGCGGCGGCAGGCATCCTGTGGGCGATCAAGAGCGGGCAGTACGACGACCTTGAAGGCCCGGCCCAGCGCATCCTCATGGACGACGACGACCCGATGATCCCGTTCAACCGCTTGAAGCAACGGCCGGATCAGACTAAAATTGACGATAATTAATTCGAGGTTGCTGTCATGAAATCCCACTTCACTTTTGATAACCTGCCACTGACGATCGTCGTCGCTCTGATCACCATGTCCTGGCTCAGCGCGCTGTCCGTGATCATCTTCGCCTGATCCCGGGAACGGCATCGACTGATTAGCCGGTCATCCGACAATAAAAAAGGGCTGCCTAGGCAGCCCTTTTTTATTGTGTTGATTTAGATCGCGGACGTCGTTCGGTTCAGTCTGCGCTCAAAGCCAGCTTCATCTTCTGCATCGCCTTCTGCTCGATCTGGCGGATGCGCTCAGCCGACACGCCAAACTCTTCGGCAAGCTCGTGCAGGGTGGAACCGTTGCCTTCCTGTAACCAGCGCGCCTGGACAATGCGACGGCTACGCTCATCCAGGCTTTCCAGCGCGTTGGCGAGACCTACCGTCTGCAGATGTTCCTGCTCGACTTGTGCCAAATGCTCCGAAGGTTCTGGATGTTGGTCTTCCAGGTAGGCGATCGGGCTGAACTGGTCTTCCTGGTCGTCGTCGCTGTTGCCTTCGAGCGAGATCTCATGCCCGTTCATGCGGGCTTCCATCTCCAGCACATCTTCCTGTTTGACGTTGAGCTCGCGTGCGATATGCGCGACTTCGTCCGGATGCAGCGTGCCGCTACCTTGCTTCATGCTGCGCAGGTTGAAGAACAGCTTGCGCTGGGCCTTGGTCGTGGCGAGCTTGACCAGACGCCAGTTGCGGACGATGTATTCGTGGATCTCGGCCTTGATCCAGTGCATGGCGAACGATACTAGGCGCACGCCGCGTTCAGGATCGAAGCGCTTCACGGCCTTCATCAAGCCAATATTGCCTTCCTGGATCAGGTCGGACTGTGGCAGGCCATAACCAGCGTAGCCGCGTGCAATGCTAGCGACCAGACGCAGGTGGGACACGATCAGCTGACGCGCAGCTTCGAGATCGTTATCCTTCTTCAGGCGCGTGGCAAGGTCGTACTCTTCATCTGCGCTGAGCACAGGAAAACTCCTGATCGTACGCATGTACTGATCAAGGCTATCCAGCGAAGCGATAGAAGGTAAGGTCAAGGCATTGCTCATTGATTCATTCCTCTCATGAAAACAATTTTAGCACTCTCGGTTAGAGAGTGCCAACAGCAGAAAGTTTCCTGGCACTCAACTTAAGGGATAGCGTGGCCTGCTGCCAAAGATCTCCTGGATCAGGAAATCCTCCAGCCCCGCGTTGTCTTCAGGTTTGGCGGAGAGCGTGACGGTGCGGCCGAGGCGGTAGGACTCCCAGGTGAAGTAGCCTTGTTCATGTTCGCGGATGAGCTTGATCATGCGGCGAATGACCAAGCGCTCGATGTCCTCGCCTGGTGCGGCGTCGACCTGGACGACCTCGCGCCGGTTGTAGCTGAAGTCGCGTTTCCAGCCATGAAAGGCGAAGACGGCAGAGCGATCGGTCTTGCTGAGGATCTGGAAGATACCGTTGGTGCCCGATTGCTCCAAGTTACGTTTGATGGCGGCGGTACGTAGTTCTTCCTCGGTCGGTTGGCGCTCACGTGCCGCCGCATCGGCGTTGATCTGGGCCGCGTAGTTCTCGGCAGCTTGACGCTTGGCTTGCGCGGCTTTGACGTAAGACATCATGTCGGTCGGTGCGGCTTCGGGCTCGGGCGTCGAGGCCGGGGCTGGCGCTTTAGCGATCGCGTCCGGCGCGGCTTTTTCTACCGCCATGACATCGGGTTGTGTCTTCTGGGGTCTGGAGCGCACAGGTTTCGGCTTCGCCGGGTGTGGTTGTGCTACGGGGGGCGGCGGTTCGACAACCGCTTCGGCTTGCGGTGCCGCTGGCTTTATCGGCGCGTTGAGCGTGACAGTGATGGGTTGCGGTTTGCCTTGCGCGCCATCCGGCAAGAGGATAGTAGGCTTGAGCCATAACAGGAGCAGCAGATGCAGCAGGATCGAGAAGCAGACCGCGATCAATGTGTTGCGGCTGATGTTGATCTGCAGGGTGTAGTCGGCGCGACGAGGCAGCTCCCAGACAGGCACAGACATCCCGGACGCTGAGGACGACTGGGTGGCCTGCACTGCAGCGGAAGCCGGTTTCTGGGACAAGCGCGATCCTATAGGCGTTTAAATGAGGAGAGACCGTCAAACAGCAGAAAAAATCCTTGCACAACCAGGCTTGTCTTGCGCGTCCGATCAGGTGTGGTTCAGCGGCCCTGTAGGCTGGCCAGGGCCCGGCTGACGGCGATGTAGGAGGCGATCCAGCCCAGGATGACGGCACTCGCGATCATGGCCAGGTTGACGGCGAGGCTCGGCAGTTCCAGTGTGAAATTGGCCGCGTAGAGCTCGGCGATATCGGTCACCGAATAATTGAATAAGCTGATGATCCCCGCCAGCAGCAACCATGCCGCCAGGCCCCCGCCCAAGCCATACAGGGTGCCCGCATATAGGAAGGGGCGGCGAATGAAGCGATCGGTGGCGCCGATGAGCTGGCTGACCTCGATCTCTTCGCGCTGCGTCAGGATCTGCAAGCGGATGGTGTTGCCGATGATGGCGATCAGCGCCAACCCAAGCAGTCCACCCAGCACTGCAGCCGCGTTGCGGCCAAGACCCAGCACCGCATGCAGGCGTTTGATCCAGGCGGCATCGGCTTGCGCGTGCTCCACCCCCGGCCATTGCTGCATCTCGTTCAGCAGTCGCTCCACGGTCTCAGGTTTCAGTTCCTTGGGCTCGATGAAGTAAGCGTCGGGCAACGGATTCTTGTCGATACTGGTTGCGACCGCCTGTGCGCTTTGCTGTAGCTGCTCCCAGGCGGCGTCGCGTGAAACGAATTGGTAATGCGCCACATCCGGATGCGTCTTCAGCTTCTGCTCGATCGCCGCCACGGTCTCGGCGTCGATATCCAGTTTGAGGAACAGGCTGATCTGCGGCTCGTTCTGCACGCTGCCAGCCAGTCGACTGAGATTGTCGGCAACGACATACAGCACCCCGGGCAGCGACAGGGCGACGCCCATGACGCCGAACATCATCAGCGTCGCCAGCAGGTTGTGCCGCATGCGGACGACGACGGCGCGCAGCGCCTGCTTATGCTGGTTGAGCCATTGTTTCATGCGGCCAGCGCTCCATGATTGAGTCTGAGGATCTTGTGTTCCGACGAGATGCCTTGCGCATCGTGCGTGGCCACGATCACCGTCACGCCGACTTGATGGAAGGCATGGAACAGCGACAGGATCTCGCCGGCATAGGTTTCGTCCAGATTGCCCGTGGGCTCGTCAGCGATCAGGATCGAAGGCCGGCTCACCACGGCGCGCGCGATCGCCAGGCGTTGCTGCTCGCCACCAGACAAGGTGATCGGCATGGCTCTTTCCTTGTTCAGCAGGCCCACCTTGTCCAGTGCGGCGCGGATGCGCTTGGCGGCTTCGCTGCCGGTGACACCGTTGATATACAACGGCAGGGCGACATTCTCGAAGCAGTTGCGGTCATAGAGCAGCTTGTGGTCCTGAAACACCAAGCCGAACTTGCGTCGCAAATAAGGTAATGCAGCCGGGCGCAGCTGGCTGATGTTCTGGTTGCCGATCAGCACCGTGCCGCTGGTCGGCCGCTCGATGCCCGCGATCAGTTTGAGTAAGGTGCTCTTGCCCGCACCTGAATGACCAGTGACGAACACGAGATCGCCCAGTTCGATCTCGAAACTGATGCCGTTCAATGCCAGGTTGCTACCGGGGTAGCGTTTGCCGACTTGGTCGAACTTGATCATGGACGTCCCTGAAATCCCTTTGCTTTGTCTGGTGTCTCTTCACCGGCCAACGAAGCGCCGGCCAACTCCGCGCCTGTCAAAATGAGGTGTGCCGCGTCTGCGCTGGCACCGGGTCTTGGCGTATCGCCAAACCGCGCCATCGATGCCGGCATGCGTTCGGCATTGCTCGGCTCAATCAAACAGTGCATCCACGAATTCACTGGCCTTGAACGAACGCAAGTCGCCGATCGATTCGCCGACGCCGATGTAGCGGATCGGGATCGGCCGCGTCTGCGCGATAGCAGCGATCACGCCGCCCTTGGCCGTGCCGTCGAGCTTGCTCAGGACCAGGCCGCTGACCTTGAGGGCGTCATCGAAGGCCTTCACCTGCATCACCGCATTCTGCCCCGTGTTGGCATCGAGCACCAGCAGCACTTCATGCGGCGCGCCGGGTAAGGCCTTGTCGATGACGCGCTGGACCTTGCGGATCTCCTCCATGAGATTGAGCTGCGTGGGCAGGCGGCCCGCTGTGTCGGCGAGCACGATATCGATACCCTTGGCCCGCGCGGAATTGACCGCATCGAAGATCACGGCTGCCGGGTCGCCACTGTCCTGGGCCACGACATGGACCTGATTGCGCTCCCCCCAGGCTTGCAACTGTTCACGAGCCGCGGCGCGAAAGGTGTCGCCAGCAGCGATCAGCACGGACTTGCCCTGGGCCTGGAACAAATGGGCGAGCTTGCCGATGGTGGTGGTCTTGCCGGCGCCGTTGACGCCAGCCAGCATGATGACGAAAGGCTTGGCAGTGGCGGTGTCCAGCGGCTGCTCCAGCGGCGCCAGCAGTTCGAGCAGAGCCTCCTTGAGGGCAAGGCGCAGCTGCGTGGTGTCACTCAGGTTCTGACGCTTGACGCGCCCGCGGATATTCTCCAGCAGCGCCTGGGTCGCGTTGACGCCGATATCCGAAGTCAACAGGATGGTTTCCAGTTCCTCATAGACCGATTCGTCGATCTTGCCGCCGCCGAACAGTCCTGCGAGTTGATTGCCGAGCTGGCTACGGGTCTTGGCCAGCCCCTGTTTCAGCCGTTCCGTCCAGGACGGCGGCGATTCTGCTGCGGGGATGGCGGGTACTGCGGTTTGCGGCTTGTCTTTTTTGAGGAAATCGAACATGGTGGTCAGTGTCATCGATGAACCTTATTTTAGACGCAATCCCCGATCCATGCCACGAACTAACGGCAGCGCTGGCATGTCACAGCAATGCATTTCGATCGTATCCACCGACAGGATCGAGGCCGCGCGCATGCGGCAGTCCAAAGGAGAATAACAACGTGTTGATTCGAGTCATCTTTCTGATACTGGCGTTGTCTGCGCCGCTGGTGTCATCGTTGGCGCAGGCGGCCGACATCCAGGAATTCAAGCTCAAGAATGGGCTGCGCCTGATCGTGCAGGAGGACCACCGTTCACCGGTCGTCGTCCAGCAGGTATGGTACCGGGCGGGCGCCATCGATGAAGTGAACGGTAAATCCGGTGTGGCCCATGTGCTGGAACACATGATGTTCAAGGGCACACGCAAGATCAAGCCAGGCCAGTTCTCGCGCATCATCGCCGCCGCTGGCGGACGCGAGAATGCGTTCACTGGCCAGGACTACACCGCCTACTACCAGCAATTGGAAAAGTCACAGTTGCCGCTGGCGATGAAACTTGAGGCCGACCGGATGGCCAACCTGCAACTGACGGACGCCGAGTTCTCCAAGGAGATCAAGGTGGTCATGGAAGAGCGGCGCTGGCGCACCGAAGACAAGCCTGCCGGCATGCTCAACGAAGCCTTCAATGCCGCAGCCTATGTCGCACATCCGTATGGTCGTCCAATCGTCGGCTGGATGAATGACCTTGAGAACATGACGGCTGCCGACGCCCGCGAGTGGTACCACACCTGGTACACGCCCAACAACGCGGTGCTGGTGATCGCCGGCGATGTGAACGCGCAGGATGTCTACAAGCTGGCGCAAAAATATTACGGGCCGATCAAGGCGCATCCGCTGCCTACGCGCAAGCCACAGCGCGAACCGGAGCAAAAGGGCGAGCGCCGGGTCGTGGTCAAGGCACCGGCCAAGCTGCCATCGCTGCAGATGGGTTTCCATGTGCCCGCCCTGCGTGATCCCGACCATGATTGGGAACCCTACGCGCTTGAGATCCTGGCCGGCGTACTCGACGGCAATAGTTCCGCCCGTCTCAACCAGAACCTGGTGCGTGAACAGCGCATCGCCGTCGATGTCGGTGCCGGCTACGACCTGATCCAGCGCAGCCCTGACAGCATGTTCGAGCTGGAAGGCACGCCCAGCGAGGGCAAGACGGTAGATGAGCTCGAAGCCGCACTGATGCAGGAGGTAGAACGCATCAAGGAGAGCGGCGTGACCGACGAGGAGCTACAGCGCGTGAAAGCGCAGGTCATCGCCGCCGATGTCTACGAACGTGATTCCACGTTCTACCAGAGCATGCAGATCGGCCGCCTGGAAGTCAGCGGGTTCTCCTGGCGCATCCTCAAGGACTACCCGGCCAAACTCAGCGCCGTGACGGCACAGCAAGTCCAGGAGGTCGCAAGGAAATACCTCAACCGCGATAACCTGACAGTCGCCACGCTCGATCCGCAGCCGATCGACCCTAACGCAAAACCAAAAGGAACACCCCATGTGCATTAATCGATGGACCATGTGGCTGGCGATGCTGCTGACATTCGCGTTGCCTGCCCATGCCGCAGTCAAGATCCAGCAATGGCAGACCACAAGCGGCACTGCTGTGTATTTCGTCGAGAACCATGATCTGCCGATCCTGGATCTCAGTGTCGAGTTCGCGGCCGGTAGTGCGCGCGATGACAAGGCCACCTCGGGGCTGGCAGGACTCACCCGTCACCTGATGGCGCTCGGCGCAGGCGGTCTCACCGATGAAGCGATCTCGAAACGTATGGCGGATACGGGTGCCATCATGTCCGGTCAGCTCGATGCCGATCGTGCAGGCTTCAAGCTGCGCACCCTGAGCAGCGAAAAGGAACGCGAAGCCGCGCTCGATGTGTTCATCAAGGTGCTGCAGCAGCCAGATTTCCCTGCGCCCGTACTTGAACGCGAAAAGGCCCGCATCATCGCTGGCCTCAAGGAAGCCGCGACCCAGCCTGAGAGCATCTCCGACGACGCGTTCATGCAGGCGCTGTATGGCGACCACCCGTATGCGCTGGATCAGGACGGTGACCTTGATACCATCCCATCGCTCAAACGCGAGGACCTGCAGCGCTTCTATACGACTTACTATGGCGCACGCAACGCAGTGATCGCCATGATCGGCGACATGGATCGCGCACAAGCCGAACGGTTGGCGGAGCGCATCAGCAGCGGCTTGCCGTCGTCGCCAGCGGTCGTGCCGCTGCCCTCGGTAAGCTATCCCGAACATGCGGTGGAACAACGTATCCCGCATCCGGCCAAGCAATCCCACATCCTTCTCGGTTATCCGGGCGTGAAACGTGGTGACCCGGATTATTTCCCGCTGTATGTCGGCAACTATGTGCTGGGCGGCGGCGGTTTCGTGTCGCGCCTGACTGAAGAGGTGCGCGAAAAGCGCGGCCTGGTCTACAGCGTCTATAGTTATTTCATGCCGATGGCCGAGCTCGGACCGTTCCAGATCGGGCTGCAGACCAAGCGCGAGCAGGCGGAACAGGCGCTCAAGGTGGTGCACGAGACCCTGGACAAGTTCATGAAGGATGGCCCCACCGAAGCCGAATTGAAGGCGGCCAAACAGAACATCACCGGGGGATTCCCGTTGCGGCTCGACAGCAACAGCAAGATCCTCGATTACCTGGCAGTGATCGGGTTCTACAGATTGCCGCTGACTTACCTCGACGATTTCAACAAGCAGGTCAATGCCGTCACCACCGCGCAGATCCGCGACGCGTTCAAGCGCCGCCTGGATACCAACAAGCTCGTGACGATCATCGTCGGCGGCGACACGAAAGGTAACGACACGGCAGGCAACGACAGTAAGGACAATACGGCTAACTAACCCAGGCGGCATTTATTCGCTACACTGACGCCCATGGCGAGTCAGAAGAATAAAGTACGCATCGGTGGCGGGGAATGGCGCAGCCGGCTGCTGGCATTCCCCGATGTACCCGGGTTGCGGCCGACGCCTGACCGGGTCCGGCAGACCCTGTTCAACTGGCTGGGGCAAGACCTGCACGGCCTGAATTGCCTGGATCTGTTTTGCGGCACCGGTGTCATGGGCTTCGAGGCGCTGTCGCGCGGAGCACGTTCGGTGACCATGGTCGAAAAGGCATCGCAGGCCTATCGGGCCCTGCTCGAAAATCAGCGAGCGCTCGGCGCGGAAAATGCCCGGATCGTCCAGATGGACGCGCTACAGTTCCTGGCCGGCAATCAACAGATGTTCGATGTCATCTTTCTCGACCCCCCCTACCAGCAAGGCTGGCTCGACAAACTGCTGCCAGTCATCGCGCCGCACCTTGCCTCTGGCGGGATGGTCTATGCCGAGGCCGAATTCGCCCTCGCGGATAGTGACGATTGGCATATCCACAAACAGGGCAGGGCGGGCAATGTTTTCTTCCACCTGTTAAAATCGGCCCATCACGATTGAGCCACTGTGCCGAGCGACCCCATGCGGACCAAAGCCATCTACCCCGGAACCTTCGACCCTATCACCCTCGGCCACGAGGATGTGGTACGCCGTGCCGCGCACCTGTTCGACGAAGTGGTGGTCGCAGTGGCGCAGAGCCACAGCAAACGCCCCTTGTTCAGCCTGGATGAACGCGTGGCGCTGGCGGCCGAAGTGCTGGCGGATTGTCCCAACGTCAAGGTCGTGGGCTTTACCGGATTGCTCATGCAGTTCGCCCGCGAAGAAGGCGCGCGCGTGGTGATCCGTGGCCTGCGTGCCGTATCGGATTTCGAATACGAGTTCCAGCTGGCAGGCATGAACCGGCATCTTTATCCCGAAGTGGAAACGCTGTTCCTCACCCCGGCAGAACAGTACATGTTCATCTCCGCCAGCCTGGTGCGCGAAATCGCGCAGCTCGGCGGCGATATCGGCCAGTTCGTCTCCCCGCGCGTACAAGAACGTATCGCTGACAAACTTGTAGCAAGGTAATCCTGTATGGCATTGATGATCACCGACGAATGCATCAACTGTGACGTCTGCGAGCCGGAATGCCCGAATGGCGCCATCTCGCAAGGCGAAGAGATCTACGTGATCGACCCGGACCTATGCACCGAATGTGTCGGGCATTTCGATCGACCGCAATGCCAGGAAGTCTGCCCGATCGACTGTATCCCGCTCGACCCGGATGTGGTGGAGAGCAAGGAACAACTGCAACAGAAATACCTGCGACTCATCGCAGCCAAATAGTCACATATACAATTTAGGAGAAACTTCATGCGAATGCTGCATACCATGCTGCGCGTCGGCAACCTCGATCGTTCCATCGATTTCTATACCAACATCCTCGGCATGCAAGTGCTGCGCAAGGATGATTATCCTGACGGCAAGTTCTCACTGGCCTTCATCGGCTATGGCGACGAGAAGGACCATACCGTCATCGAGCTCACCTATAACTGGGGAGTCGAAAGCTACGACATGGGCAA
>CAMLMA010000036.1 GCA_946481065.1 uncultured Nitrosomonadales bacterium | reverse complement strand
TGCGCCAATGATAGTGCACTTCTCGTGTGCGAAAGTAGGTCACCGCCAGGCTTCTTACATAACATCGGGTTTCGACCCGATGACACAAAGGCCCTCACTCGAGGGCTTTTGCGTTTATACAGCTAACAATATCAATTCATTGAATTGGTTGATATAATAACGGCAGTTAAATAAAAGTACTGATGGGCCTTGTGCCCATTTTTTATTTCTGCAAACAGAGGTTGAAGGATATGCAGAGCTTGCAGGATTTGGTGGAGCGTTCGGTTACGCAGCTGGGTTTCGAGCTGGTTGATCTTGAGATCTCCAACCGGGGCATGTTGCTGCGCGTGTTCATCGACAAGCCGGATGGCATCACGATCGATGACTGCGTTCTGGTGAGTAACCAGTTAGGTAACGTGCTGGCTGTGGAGAACGATATCGACTATGACCGGCTGGAAGTATCCTCGCCGGGCATGGATCGCGTGCTGAAGAAGCCCGCAGATTTTGTGCGCTTCATAGGGCAGCGCGCGAACGTGAAACTGCGAGTGCCGATGGAAGCCCGTAAAAAGTTATTGGGCGTACTGCGTGGAATCGAAGGTGATGTCCTGTCGATCGAGTGTGACGGGACGATCTTCAAAGTGACTTTATCGAATATAGACAAGGCCCGTCTGGCCCCGGAATTTTGAGCATAGCGTTTTAGGCGGAGGTTGAAATGAGTCGCGAGATATTATTGCTGGTCGATGCACTGGCACATGAAAAGAATGTAGCCAAGGACGTGGTCTTTACGGCTTTGGAACTGGCCCTGGCTTCTGCCACGAAGAAGCGTTTCACCGAAGATGCGGATGTTCGTGTGAAGATCGACCGCGAGAGTGGCGAATATGAATCCTTCCGTCGCTGGACCATCGTCTCTGCGGATACGCCGATCGAGAATCCGGACGCGCAGATCTGGGAAGATGACGATCGCGCCAATGGCCTGAAGGAAGGCGAGTTCATCGACGAGCCTCTGGAGTCTGTCGAATTTGGCCGGATTGGCGCACAAGCGGCCAAGCAGGTCATTCTGCAGAAGGTGCGCGAAGCGGAACGCGAGCAGATCCTGGACGACTTCCTCGCACGCAAGGAACATCTGGTGACGGGTGTGATCAAGCGTATGGAAAAGGGTAACGCCATCATTGAAGTCGGCCGCATCGAATCCCTGTTGCCACGCGAGCAGATGATCCCTAAAGAGAACCTGCGGGTTGGCGATCGGGTGCGAGCCTATTTGTCCCGAATCGAACGTGGTGCCCGCGGCCCGCAACTGATCCTGTCACGTATCGCGCCGGAATTCCTCATCAAGCTGTTCGAGCTGGAAGTTCCCGAGATCGAGGAAGGTTTGTTGGAGATTCGCTCCGCAGCCCGTGATCCTGGCCTGCGCTCAAAGATTGCAGTCAAATCCAATGACCAGCGGCTGGATCCGGTCGGCACTTGTGTCGGCATGCGCGGTTCGCGCGTGCAGGCTGTCACCAGTGAACTTGCCGGCGAACGTGTCGATATCGTGTTGTGGTCGATGGAGCCAGCCCAGTTCGTCATCAATGCCATGGCACCTGCAGAGGTGACAAGTATCGTCGTCGATGAAGATGCGCACAGCATGGATGTGGTCGTGGATGAAGAACAGTTGGCGCAGGCCATCGGTCGTAATGGTCAGAATGTTCGCCTGGCGTCTGAATTGACCGGCTGGACACTGAACATCCTGACCGAAGAAGAAGCGGCCAAGAAGCACGAGGAAGAATATACCAATACTCGTCAGCTGTTCATGGACAAGCTGGACGTCGATGAAGAGGTCGCCGATATTCTCGTGCAAGAAGGATTCAGCACCCTGGAAGAGATCGCTTACGTGCCATTGGCCGAAATGAGCGAGATCGATGCGTTCGATGAAGATACCATCAACGAGTTGCGCAAGCGTGCACGTGCAGCCTTGTTGACCGAAGCGATCGCCAAGGAAGAAAAGGTCGAGGAAGCGTCCGAAGAATTGTTGGCGATGGAAGGCATGGACGACGCTACTGCGCACGCTTTGGCTGCCAAAGGGGTCTCAACTGTTGAGGACCTGGCAGATCTGGCGGTAGACGATCTGGTGGAAATGACCGAGATGGACGCTGAGCGGGCCAAGCAGTTGATCATGACCGCACGTGCGCCATGGTTCGCATAAGGCTGAAACAGCGTAAGTAGTTAGAAAAGAAACTGGAGCAGGAAATATGGGACAAACAAGTGTTGCGCAATTTGCCACCGAGCTGGGTCTGCCCGCTGAACTGTTGCTTGAGCAACTGAAAGGCGCGGGCGTCAACAAGGCGGCTGCCGATGACAAGCTAACCGAACAGGACAAGACGTCGCTGCTCGAGTACTTGCGCAAGGAACACGGCGCACAAGCTCCCAAAAAGCAGATCACGCTCACGCGCAAGCAAAGTACCGAGATCAAGAAGACCGACAGCACGGGCAAGGCCCGTACCATTCAGGTGGAAGTCCGCAAGAAGCGTGTCCTCGTGCGTCGAGACGATGTCGCCGAAACTGAGCAAATTGAAGAAGCTCCGGTTGAATTGCCGATCGTTGAGCCAGAGTTGCCTGAAGTGGTCGCTGAAGTCGCGCCACCAGAGCCTGAGGTTGTGATTCCAGAGCCGGAAGTGATCGCTCCCCCAGTAGAAGAAATCGAGAAACCTAAAGCCAAGCTCACCCGGAGCGTACTGACGCCAGAGCAGCAGGCGCAGCGAGAACATGAAGCGCGTCGTCATGCGGCCCTGATCGCGGCACAGACGGAAGACCTGCGCAAGAAGCAGGAATTGGCACTGAAGCGCCAGGAAGAAGAAGCCAAACGTGCCGCTGAAAAGGCAGCAGCGGCCGAAAAAGCCAGCAAGTTGTCCGAAGGCACACTGCACAAACCTGTCGCCAAGGAAGGCGCCAAGGAAGATGACAAGAACAAGAAGGCTGGCAAGAGCAATCGCGACTGGGCCGATAACGAGAATAAGAAGCGTGGCATCAAGACGCGCGGCGATGTTGGGGTAGCCCAGGGTTGGCGTGCGCACAAGTCAAAATCCAAATCGCACAAGGGCGATGAAGACCAGCAACATGCTTTCAACGCACCGACCGAACCGATCGTGCATGAGGTCCTGGTGCCGGAGACCATCTCTGTAGGTGACCTGGCCCACAAGATGGCGGTCAAGGCCAGCGAAGTGATCAAGGCACTGATGAAGATGGGCATGATGGTCACGATCAACCAGGTGTTGGATCAAGAGACTGCCATCATCGTCGTCGAAGAAATGGGGCACGTTGCCAAGGCGGCGGCGGCCAATGATCCTGAGACCTTCCTCGAAGAAGAGGCGCATGCAGAAGCCATCATGGAGTCGCGCCCACCGGTGGTGACCGTTATGGGTCACGTTGATCATGGCAAGACGTCCTTGCTGGATTACATCCGTCGTAGCCGCGTCGCTTCTGGTGAAGCTGGCGGCATCACCCAGCATATCGGCGCTTATCACGTCGAAACCCCACGCGGTATGGTGACCTTCCTTGATACGCCTGGCCATGAAGCCTTCACGGCGATGCGTGCACGTGGTGCAAAAGCAACCGATGTCGTCATTCTGGTGGTGGCGGCAGATGATGGCGTCATGCCGCAAACCATCGAGGCCGTGCATCATGCCAAGGCAGCCGGCGTGCCCTTGGTGGTCGCTGTGAACAAGATCGATAAACCGGAAGCCAATCCCGAACGCGTCAAGCAGGAGCTGGTCGCCCAGGAAGTCATCCCTGAAGAATACGGTGGCGAAACCATGTTTGTCGAAGTCTCGGCCAAGACCGGCAAGGGTATCGACAACCTGCTGGAAGCCGTGTTGCTGCAAGCTGAAGTGCTTGAATTGAAAGCGCCTAAGAATACGCCGGCCAAGGGCCTGGTGATCGAAGGCCGCCTGGACAAGGGTCGTGGCCCGGTTTCGACCATCCTCATCCAGTCCGGTACCCTCAAGCGCGGCGATATGCTGCTGGCTGGCACCGCCTTTGGTCGCGTACGCGCGATGCTCGACGAAGCCGGCAGGGAGATCAAGGAAGCTGGTCCTTCCATCCCGGTCGAGATCCTCGGTTTGTCCGACGTACCGAATGCCGGCGATGAAGTCATCGTCCTTAACGATGAACGCAAAGCACGCGAGATCGCGTTGTTCCGCCAAGGCAAGTTCCGCGATGTGAAGCTGGCAAGACAGCAGGCAGCCAAGCTGGAAAACATGTTCGAACAGATGGGCGAAGGCGAAGTGAAGTCTCTCCCGCTGATCATCAAGTCCGACGTGCAAGGCTCCTATGAAGCGCTTGCCACCTCGCTGCAGAAGCTGTCGACGGATGAGGTCAAGGTCAATATCATCCATACGGGCGTCGGTGCCATCAGCGAGTCGGACGTCAATCTGGGCGCCGCTTCCAAGGCCGTCGTCATTGGTTTCAACGTGCGTGCTGATGCAGGCGCGCGTAAGTTGATCGACAGTTCTGGCGTGGACGTGCGCTACTACAACATCATCTATGAAGCGGTGGATGAAGTGAAAGCTGCGCTCGGCGGCATGTTGTCGCCAGAGCAGAAAGAAAACGCCATCGGTCTCGTCGAGATCCGTGAAGTGTTCCGCATCTCCAAGGTCGGTGCCGTGGCAGGCTGTTATGTACTGGATGGTGTCATCAAGCGCGGCTCCAAGGTCCGTGTATTGCGCGATAACGTCGTCATCCACACCGGTGAGCTGGATTCGCTGAAGCGCTTCAAGGATGACGTGAAGGAAGTGAAAGCCAGTTTCGAATGCGGCTTGTCTCTGAAGAACTTCAACGATATCGAAGTCGGCGATACGCTGGAAGTGTTTGAAGTCGTCGAAGTGGCGAGAACGCTGGCATAAGGCATGGCCAAGGAATTCTCCCGTAGCGACCGCGTAGCCGAGCAGATCCAGCGAGAGCTGGCTGATCTGCTACAGTTCGAGGTCAAGGATCCGCGCGTGGGCATGGTGACCATCACCGAAGTCGAGGTGAGTGGTGACATGTCACACGCCAAGATCTATTACAGCGCGGCAGAGGGCACCAAGGAGCTGCAAAAGGGCCTGGAAAAATCCGCTGGCTTCCTGCGTACGCAACTCTCCAAACGCTTGCTGTTGCGCACCGTGCCACAGCTGCATTTCGTCTACGATGCCTCGATCGATCGTGGCATGAGGCTCTCCAAGCTCATCGACGAAGCATTGGCGCCCGAAGCGCCGACCAAATCCAACAAGCACTGATCCCGCCGATTGCAGACCAAACGTATCAAGCGCGCCATTGATGGCGTACTGCTATTGGATAAGCCACTGGGCTTTTCCTCTAACCAGGCGCTGCAAAAGGTCAAGTGGCTATATCAGGCAGCCAAGGCGGGTCACACCGGTAGTCTGGATCCGCTGGCCACAGGGTTGCTGCCGATCTGTCTGGGTGAGGCGACCAAGTTCTCGCATTTCCTTCTGGAAGCCGACAAAAGTTACCGTGCGCTGATTCGGCTCGGCAGTACCACGACCACCGCCGATGCCGAGGGCGAGGTGTTGACGCGATCCGAAGTCAGGGTCGATGCCAGCCAGTTAGCGGACGTCCTGGGAAGCTTCGTCGGCGACATCGTGCAGGTGCCGCCCATGTATTCGGCCTTGAAACACGAGGGCAAAGCCCTCTACGAGTACGCCAGGGCCGGCGTCGACATTCCTCGAAAGGGCCGTGAAGTCACGATCCACGAGATCGTGCTCGAGCGTTTCGAAGGAGAAATGCTCGAAGTGGTGGTGCGTTGCAGCAAGGGCACCTATATCCGCACATTGGCCGAGGATATCGGCCATGCCCTGGGTTGTGGGGCACACCTGGCAGGCCTGCGGCGATTGACGACCGCGCATCTCGGGCTTAAGGACGCGGTTACGATCGAACAGCTGGAGGCCTTGGCCCCGGCGGCAAGAGACGCCTTGTTATTGCCGGTGGACGCGACGATCACAGATCTGCCGAAAGTGACGGTGGATGAGGAAAGCGCTTATTACCTCAAGCGCGGCCAGTATGTCTGGAAAGCCGGGTTCAACCAGCCCGGGCCTTTTCGGATCTACGCCGAATCCGGGGAATTCCTCGGTATCGGCGAGCAGACGGCCGAAGGCAAGATCGCGCCACGACGTCTGATCGTCGAGCACACATAAAAAATATGCAACAAGCTGCGGATTCGCTTGTTAAATAACAGGTTTTAGGGTTAGAATGCGCGGTTCAAGATTAGGAGAAAAAGATGTCTATTTCGACTGCTGAAAAAGCCAAGATTGTTGGCGATTATCAACAAGCCAAGAACGATACCGGCTCCCCGGAAGTGCAAGTCGCACTGCTGAGCAGCCGCATTAGCACGCTGACCGAACATTTCAAGGTCAACGCCAAGGATCACCACTCCCGTCGTGGCCTGCTGAAGATGGTAAGCCAACGTCGCAAGTTGCTGGACTACCTCAAGCGCAAGAACGCCGATCGCTATCGTAGCCTGATCGAGCGTCTGGGTCTGCGTAAATAATTTAAATTCATAGAAGCCATAACCGCTTTTGTGAATTGACGAGAAGCCGAATGCCGCGCTAACAGCGTAGCTTCGGCTTTTTTATTGGTGCTTGCCCTAGGACAGTAAGGGCGGGCTTGAAAGAGAAGAGGAACGAAACATGTTTAACAAAGTAAGAAAGAGTATTCAGTACGGCGCGCACGAACTGGTGTTGGAAACCGGTGAGATCGCACGTCAGGCCGATGGCGCCGTGATGGTCAGCTACGGTGATACCGTGGTTCTGGTTAGCGTGGTCGGCAAGACCGAAGTCAAGCAAGGCCAGGATTTCTTCCCATTGACCGTGGACTATCAGGAAAAGACCTACGCCGCCGGCAAGATCCCGGGCGGTTTCTTCAAGCGTGAAGGCCGTCCTTCCGAAAAGGAGACCCTGACCTCCCGTCTGATCGACCGTCCGCTGCGCCCGCTGTTCCCGGAGAATTTCTATAACGAAGTACAAGTCGTCGCGACCGTGATGTCTTCCGATAGCGAGATCGATTCCGATATCCCAGCCATCATCGGCGCTTCTGCCGCGATGGCGATCTCAGGCATTCCGTTTTACGGCCCACTGGGCGCGGCACGCGTCGGTTACATCAATGGCGAGTACGTCATCAACCCGACCGCCAGCCAGATGAAGGAATCGGAGCTGGACCTCGTGGTCGCCGCTACCGCCTCCGCAGTCATGATGGTCGAGTCCGAAGCCAAGGAATTGCCGGAAGATGTGATGCTGGGCGCCGTGGTGCATGGCCACAAGGAAATGCAGGCCGTGATCGACATGATCAACGAAATGGTCGCCGAAGTCGGCAAGGAGCCATGGGACTGGACCCCGCCAGAAGCCAATGCTGAGTTGATCGCCAAGGTCGAGACCCTGGCTGCCAACGAGATCAACGAAGCTTACAAGATCAAATCCAAGGGCGCACGTTCCGCCAAGCTGGATGAGATCATGGGCCGCGTCAAAGCGGAACTGATCACCGAGAATACCTCCACCAGCGAAGCCAACGAGATCAAGTCCGCGCTGTTCAACCTGGAAGCCAAGGTCGTACGCAGCCAGATCCTGAACGGCGAGCCTCGTATCGATGGTCGTGACACCCGCACCGTACGCCCGATCAGTATCCGTACCGGCGTGCTGCCACGCACCCACGGCTCTGCGCTGTTCACCCGTGGTGAGACCCAGGCTTTGGTGGTCGCTACGCTGGGTACCGGTCGTGACGAACAGATCATCGACGCCTTGCAAGGTGAATACACCGACCGCTTCATGCTGCACTACAACATGCCACCTTACGCGACTGGCGAAACCGGTCGTGTCGGTACGCCCAAGCGCCGCGAGATCGGCCACGGCCGTCTGGCGAAGCGTGCGCTGATTGCTGCGCTGCCTTCACAGGAAGAATTCGGTTACACCATCCGCGTGGTCTCCGAGATCACCGAATCCAACGGTTCCAGCTCCATGGCCTCCGTCTGTGGCGGCTGCCTCGCGCTGATGGACGCTGGCGTGCCGGTCAAGTCCCACGTGGCGGGTATCGCCATGGGCCTGATCAAGGAAGGTAACCGTGTCGCGGTTCTGACCGACATCCTGGGTGATGAAGATCACCTCGGTGACATGGACTTCAAGGTGGCTGGTACCGAAGACGGTATCACCGCACTGCAGATGGACATCAAGATCACTGGCATTACCGCCGAGATCATGCAGGTCGCACTGTCGCAAGCCAAGGAAGGCCGCATGCACATCCTCGGCATCATGAAGGATGCGATGAGCGAGACACGCCAGGAACTGTCTGCTTTCGCTCCGCGTATCATCACCATGAAGATCAATCCTGAGAAGATCCGTGACGTCATCGGCAAGGGCGGTGCCGTGATCCGTGCGCTGACCGAAGAGACCGGTACCACGATCGATATCGAAGACGACGGCACCATCAAGATCGGTTGCCTGAGTGCAGAAGCCGGCGAAGAAGCGAAGAAGCGCATCGAAGCCATCACCGCTGAAGTCGAGATCGGTCAGACCTATGAGGGTACGGTGATCAAGTTGCTCGATTTCGGCGCGATCGTTTCCCTGCTGCCAGGCAAGGATGGCCTGTTGCACATCTCGCAGATCGCGCATCAGCGCGTCAATGCGGTCTCCGATTTCCTGAAGGAAGGCCAGGTCGTCAAGGTCAAGGTCGTGGAAGCCGATGAGAAGGGTCGTGTACGCCTGAGCATGAAAGCGCTGATCGATGCACCAGCCGCTGAAGTGAAACCAGAAGCGGAGCAGTCTGCCGAGTGATCTGCTCGCAGCGCTCAAGCTGAATAAAAAAGGCCGGGATTTCCCGGCCTTTTTTATGTCTGTCGATCCCGAAGCGGTGACTTCGCTCCAGAACCCTGACGATTATTTGGCGACCTGACGCTCGCGAATCTCGTCCAGCGTCTTGCAATCGATGCACAGCGTCGCGGTTGGGCGCGCTTCCAGGCGCTTGAGGCCGATCTCGATGCCGCAGCTGTTGCAGTAGCCGTATTCACGCTCATCGATCTTGGCCAGCGTCTCGTCGATCTTCTTGATCAGCTTGCGCTCACGATCACGGTTACGCAATTCCAGGGCCATGTCGGATTCCTGGCTGGCGCGATCGTTGGGGTCGGCGAACATGGTGACTTCATCCTGCATCGTGTGCACGGTGCGATCGATGTCATGGCTCAGCTCCGCTTTCCAGTCATTGAGGATCTTGCGGAAATGATCGAGCTGTTTGTCGTTCATATATTCCTCATTGGCCTTCGCCACATAAGGAACGAATTGTCTGGTGATTTCTTCAGCCATGGTCGCCTTGAAAGTTCGCGCTGCAATTAACAGAAAAATAAAGCAGGCGCAAGTTTACACCGATTGCTTAAGCGATGCAAAAGCGATGTTTCTTGCAAAATAACCCGGATTTTTGCTGCTGGA
Source organism: uncultured Nitrosomonadales bacterium (assembly GCA_946481065.1). The sequence goes on along the minus strand of CAMLMA010000036.1, from coordinate 5,000 downwards.
TAAGGGATTTATCCGAGATGTGAAGATTCGGAGAGTGCCTGCGCCATCAGCGTGTTCTCCATCAAGGTCGCTACCGTCATCGGGCCGACCCCACCGGGGACCGGCGTGATCCAGCTGGCGCGTTGCTTCGCCACCTCGAATTCGACATCGCCGCACAATTTGCCGTCCGGCAGCCGATTGATGCCGATGTCGATGACGATCGCGCCGGGCTTGATCCATTCGCCATGGACCAGGCCTGCCTTACCCGCCGCCGCCACGACGATATCTGCGCGAGCAACGTTGGCGGCGAGATCCTTGGTGTGGCGGTGACAGCCGGTCACGGTACAACCAGCCAGCAGCAATTCCAGAATCATGGGTCGCCCGACATGGTTGGAGACGCCAACGACAACGGCATCCTTACCCATCAGCTCGACGCCAGTCGATTGCAGTAGCTTGATGACGCCATACGGCGTGCAGGAACGCAGCTTGGGTTCGCGTACAGCCAGGCTACCGATATTGTAAGGATGGAAGCCATCGACATCCTTGTCGGCGCGGATACGCGCGATCAGGTGCTTTTCGCTGATGTGCTCGGGCAATGGCGATTGGACGAGGATGCCATCGATACCGGCATCCGCATTCAGGCGGTCGATCAAATCGAGCAGCTGCGCCTCGGTCGTCGTAGCCGGTAATTCATGTGCGACTGAGCGGATCCCCACTCTTTCGCATGCGCGTCGCTTGTTGCGGACATAGATCGCGGATGCCGGATCGGCGCCGACCAGGATCACTGCCAGGGCAGGAGCGCGCTTGCCCGCGGCGACGCGCGCGTCGATCTGTGATTTGATCTCATCCAGGGTAATGTCGGCAATCGCCTTGCCATCTATGATTCGAGCGGACATATCTGCGTTGGCCTTATCTGTGCCGGCTAAGAAAAACCGCTATTTTAGCAGATAGAATTTGACCGGATGGCTCGATTAGGCTATATTTCACGCCCTCGGGGTGTAGCGTAGCCTGGTAGCGCGCCTGCTTTGGGAGCAGGATGTCGGGAGTTCAAATCTCTCCACCCCGACCAGATTTCCGTAGTGTCTAGATTGCCCGACAATCTGCCCGTAGCTCAACCGGATAGAGCACCAGCCTTCTAAGCTGGGGGTTACAGGTTCGATTCCTGTCGGGCAGGCCAAGATTCTGACCCGTCAGTTTCCGTGGTGGCTGTAGCTCAGTTGGTAGAGCCCTGGATTGTGATTCCAGTTGTCGTGGGTTCGAGCCCCATCAGCCACCCCATCTTTCTCCCCGGTAATACCTAGTTATCCTTAGTGATCGCCAATATGCGGTCATTATCCTCGCCCTGAATCTTTTATCTCTTACGTAGTCCCCTTTATATAAGCCAAAAACTTATCAAAGGAGGGACGATGACGCCCGCAATGCTCCGCAGGCTATGTGTCGAGAGCGTCAAGCGCTGGAGCGATGACTACGCACAGAGCATGGGTGCGGCGCTCGCCTACTACGCGATGTTTTCCATCGCGCCATTGCTGCTGATCGTGATTTCGGTGACGGGTATCTTCTTCGGGCCAGAAGCCATCCGTGGCGAGATCTTCTCCCAGTTGCGCGGATTGATGGGCGATCAGGGAGCATTGGCAGTGCAACAGCTGCTGGAAAGCGTCAGCCAGCCGGATAAGAGCCTGCTGGCAACCGTCATCGGCGCGATCATGCTGGCCGTCGGCGCAACCACGGTGTTCGGAGAGTTACAGGACGATCTGGATCGCATCTGGAAATCCCCGCCGCGCCGCAAGGAAGCTGGCTTGTGGCGATTGATTCGGGCCCGCCTCCTGTCGTTCGGCATGGTGCTGGGCATCGGCTTTCTGTTGCTGGTGTCACTGATCTTCAATGCGCTGCTGACAGCCATGGGAACATGGTGGGCGCCGATCTTCGGCACGTGGGTCAAGGTAGCCGCCGTGAGTAATGCCGTCATCAGCTTCATTCTTGTCGCCGTCATGTTCGCCCTGATCTATAAATTCATGCCGCGCGCTCGGGTACTGTGGTCCGATGTGCTGGTCGGGGCATTGGTGACCGCATTTTTGTTCACCATCGGCAAAACCCTGATCGGGATGTACCTTGGCGCAAGCGGGGTGGCCAGCGGATATGGCACGGCGGGTTCGCTGATCGCGCTTTTGGTCTGGGTCTATTACTCGGCGCAGATCTTCCTGCTGGGCGCCGAGTTCACCAAGGTCTACGCAGAAAGCCATGGGTCTTTGAAATAACCATGATGGCCGGATGACTTAATTGATAGCACACCGCAATGCGGCTATAGTACGCGTTGAAACCTAAGATCAATCGCCTCGCACACAACAGAAAGTCTGTTTGATGGCTGCACAACGTCCCGTCCTCATCATCATCGACGATGATCCCCTGATCACCGATACCCTGCATTACGTGCTCAGCAAGTATTTCGAAGTCTGTGTGGCGGAATCCCGTGCCCAAGCCAAGAGCCTGCTGCGTCAGCTCGAAACGCCACCATCACTGGCATTGGTGGATCTCGGATTGCCGCCGGTGCCGCACAAGCCGGATGAGGGCTTCAAGGTCATCGGTGAACTGCTGGCCCATTCGCCGACCATGAAGATCCTGGTGCTTTCAGGCCAGAACGAAGAGGTCAACGTCAAGCACGCCCTGGCATTGGGCGCTGTCGATTTCATTCCCAAGCCTTGCGATGTCGAGCGCCTGAACGAGCTGTTGCAGAACGCACTGATGATGCAGGACGCCGAGCTTGGCGCCATCAGTCGCGAGGAAGACGACGGCGGCCTGCTCGGCAGTAGCCTGCCCATGCAGACCTTGCGCACCCAGATCAGCCAGTTCGCTGATGCGCCCTTTCCTGTGCTGATCGAGGGCGAGTCCGGAAGCGGCAAGGAGCTGGTGGCGAATTGCCTGCACCGTTTGAGCAAGCGATCCAAACAGCCGTATCTCTCGGTCAACTGCGCTGCGATCTCCCCCATGCTGGCGGAATCCATCCTGTTCGGCCACGGCAAGGGCGCCTTCACCGGCGCGGCGAATTCACATACCGGCTATTTCGAGGATGCAGGCGAGGGCACGCTCTTTCTGGACGAGATCGGCGAGTTGCCGCTGGAACTGCAGGCCAAGTTGCTGCGTGTGCTGGAAAACGGCGAATACCAGCGCATCGGTGAGACCCAGACCCGCAAGAGCCGTGCGCGTATCGTGGCGGCGACCAACCGCGACCTTCGCGACGAGGTCAGGCAAGGCCATTTCCGCATCGACCTCTATCATCGCTTGAGCGTGTTCAGCGTCCGTGTGCCGCCCTTGCGCGAGCTGGAAGACGATCGCTACCTGCTGCTGGAGCATTTCAGCGAGTTCTATGCGCGCGAGACCAACCAGAAGAGTTTCGAGCTTGAACCGAAAGCGAAACAGCGCTGGCTGGATTATCACTTCCCCGGCAATGTGCGCGAGCTGCGCAATATCATCATCCGGCTGATCGCAAAATATGCGGGACAATCGGTCAGCGATACCCAGCTCGCGGCCGAGCTGGACCTTGCCCAGCAACTGGCAGCACCCAACGAGATGCCGCTGGTCAACGACGAGAACGGGCTGGCCAACTATGCCCATCGACATCTGCAGACCCAGGCCAACGTCAATCTCGATGTCGTGCTCAAGGCCTGGGAAAAGGCCTACGTCGATGCCGCGCTCAAGATCACCCACGGCAACCTGAGTCAGGCCGCCAAGCTGCTCGGCATCAATCGCACTACGCTGTATAGCCGCATCCAGCTACAAGAGGATTTCAAGGACTAGGGCCGCACACTTATGTACTACGCCCATTTCGGCCTCAAGCAACCGCCGTTCAAGATCACACCCAATACCGATTTCTTTTTTTCAGGCGGCAATCGCGGGGCGGTACTCGATGCGCTGATCTACGCCATCACCAGTGGCGAAGGCATCATCAAGGTCGTGGGCGAAGTAGGCAGCGGCAAGACCATGCTCTGCCGCATGTTGCAGACCTTGTTGCCGGAAAAGGTCGAGAGCATCTACCTCGCCAACCCCAGCGTTGCGCCCGAGGACGTGCTGCATGCCATCGCCTTCGAGTTGCAGCTCAAGCTGCCAAAGAACGCCGATCGCCTGCAGGTCATGCAAGTGCTGCAGAAATACCTGCTCGATCGCCATGAGCAAGGCAAGCAAGTGGTGATCTTCGTCGAGGAGGCGCAGGGTATGCCGATCGCCACGCTGGAAGAGATCCGGCTCTTGTCCAACCTTGAAACCAAGCACGACAAACTGTTGCAGATCGTTCTCTTTGGCCAGCCCGAGCTGGATATCAACCTCAACCAGACGCAGATCCGCCAGCTCAGGGAGCGCATCACGCATGGCTTCAATCTGGGCCCGCTGGAAGAGAAGGATGTCGGCGAATACCTGATCTTCCGATTGCGGACGGCGGGCTATTTCGGGCCACATCTATTCAATAAGGCCTCGATCCGGCGTTTGTACAAAGCCTCGCAGGGCTTGGTCCGGCGCGTGAACATCCTGGCTGACAAGGCCTTGCTCGCTGCCTTTGCCGAAAATGTCTACCTCGTGACGCCGAAACACGTCAACGCAGCCATCAACGACAGCGAGTTCGGTGCCGAACAGCGCAAACGCAGCGGACGTTACATCGGTTACGCCGCCGCGCTCGGTGTGGTGCTGGTCGGGTTAGCGGTTGGCTACCTTGCGCATCGCTACTGGCCTAGCTCCCAAGCCACCCGATCCGCTGTGGCAGGTATTGCGCAGCCGGCTATCTCGTCAACGCCGGCAACCCAGCCGGCCCCAGCCGTGCTACCTGCCGAGCTTGGTGTGCCGTTACAAACCGCCGCGCCCAGCGTTGCCCCGGCGGCACCAGCCACTGTCGAGGCGCCGGCTTCGTCATCCATGCCGGCTCCCGCACCTGCGCTTGCCAATACCGAGGCGACCAAGCTTTCCACTGCAACCGTCCAAGCCCCTGCGCCCGTGAATGCAGCAGCGCCTTCTATCGCTCAGCCAGCAACGACACCCGC
>CAMLMA010000035.1 GCA_946481065.1 uncultured Nitrosomonadales bacterium | reverse complement strand
CCTTAGTGGAATATTAGTGGAATAGATACGCCCATGGCGTCTGCATCATGGCGCCGACGACGACGATCCAGACCAGCGTGATCGGGATGAACACCTTCCAGCCCAGACGCATGATCTGGTCATAGCGATAGCGCGGGAAGGTGGCACGGAACCAGAGGAAACAGAACAGCAGGAAACCGACCTTGAGCAGCAACCAGACGAAGCCGGGGATCCAGGTGAATGGCGCGACATCGAACAGCGGCTGCCAGCCGCCGAGGAACATCACCGCCGCCAGTACCGACACCAGCATCATGTTGGCGTATTCAGCCAGGAAGAACACAGCGAACGCCATGCCGGAGTATTCGACATGGAAACCGGCGACGATCTCCGACTCGCCTTCGGCGACGTCGAACGGTGCGCGGTTGGTCTCGGCCACGGCGCTGATGAAATAGACGATGAACAGCGGGAACAAGGGCCACAGGTACCACTGGTGCAACCCGCCAGCCTGCGCCACCACGATCTTGCCCAGGTTGAGGCTACCGGCGCTCATCAGCACGCCGACGAGGGCGAAGCCCATGGCGATCTCGTAAGAGACGATCTGTGCCGCGGAACGCAAGGAACCCAGGAACGCATATTTGGAGTTGGAAGCCCAGCCGGCGATGATGACGCCATAAACGGCGACCGAGGTCATGGCCAGGATGTACAGCAAACCGGCATCGACGTCGGCCAGAATGAGTTCAGCATCAAACGGCACCACCGCCCAGGCCGCGAACGCGGGCGCGATGGCAAGGATGGGGCCGAGCAGGAACAGCGCCTTGTTCGACGCCGTCGGCAGGATGATCTCTTTGGTCAGCAACTTCAGGCCGTCGGCGATCGGTTGCAACAGGCCGAAATAACCCACGCGATTCGGGCCGATACGAACCTGCATGAAGCCGATGACCTTGCGTTCAGCCAGCGTCAGGTAGGCGACCGCCCCCATCAGCGGGGCGACGATGGCGACGATCTTGATCAGCGTCCAGACCGTCAGCTGCACCTGCGGCCAGTAAGCGCCGAAGAGTTGCGCGAAGAAGTCCATCATGCGACCGCCTCGCTACTGGCTTGCTCAACAGCGATCTTTTCGACCGTGATGTCGCCCATGAGCTCGCCCAGGCTGGCGGTCACGGGGCTGGCGGCCTGGATGCGCACGCAGCCCATGGCCACATGGTTGTCGATACGCACCTTGAGGATCGCACTGCCTTCGCCCTGCTTCACCAGCACGCTGTCGCCTGCGGCAAGGCCGAGCGCCTCGGCTTGCTTGCTATGCATGCGCGCCATCGGCACCAGGTTGTACTTGGTCTTCTGTAGCGGTGGCGAACGACGCACGATCGGGTCGGCCTGGTATTGCGGCACTTCGCCGATACGTTGCAGGCCGTCGGACTTGATCTTGACCTCGATCTCGACCAACTCCTTCAGGTTATTGTTAAGACTGCGCCAGACCACGGCAGATGGCTTCTCGCCGCCGAAGATGGCATTCTTGACGGCTTCGCTACTGTCGAAATCGAAACCAGACAGACCTAGCGTATTGCCCAGCACACGCAGCACCTTCCAGCCTGGTCGGCATTCACCCAAGGGTCGGGTGACAGCGGCAAAACTCTGTACGCGGCCTTCCATGCTCATCAAGGTGCCGGAAGTCTCGGTGAACGGCGCGATCGGCAGCAGCACGTCGGCGTCTTCCAGCGCTTCGGATTTGTACATGGTCAACGCCACGACGCATTCCGCCTGCTGCATGGCGCGGCGTGCCGCGGCACCGTTATGGCAGTCGAGTTCGGGCTCGAGATTGACCAGCAGATAGGCCTTGCGCGGAATCTCCAGCATCGCGCGTGCATGCATGCCTTGCGGCCCAGGCATCACGCCCATGAGGTGCTGGCCGGTATTGTTGGCGCCGGCGGGAATGAGGCCCAGGATGGCGCCGCTGATGCCGGCCATGGCTTCCGCCAGGCTGAACATCTCGGTGAAACGCGGATCATTGAGCGCGATATTGCCGACGAAGATGCCTGTCTTGGGCGAGATCAGGTCATACAGCTTGCCCATACCCACCAGGCTCTCGGCGATGGCCTGCGTGTTGTCGCGCACGCGGATATCTTCCAGGAGCTGGTTGAGCGAGGTCGGTAGCCGTAACGACAGTTTTTGCAGGCCGGACATCGCCTTCAGCACTTGCGCCAGCACGTTGACCATATCGTTGGGCCGTACGATGACCTTGTGCGCGATCTGCATCAACGGGTCGTTGTCGAGCGGGCTGATGACGCTGAGTTCGGCGCCGTTGGCGACGGCCTTGCGAATGCGGTGTGTCAGCAGCGGATGTTCGTTGCGCAGATTGGAGCCGATGACCAGGATACGGTCCATCTCTTCCACATCAGGGATATTGCAGCCCATCCAGGGCGTGCCGAAACGTTTGCCGTCCAGACGGAAATCGGTCTGCCGTACGCGGTAATCGATGTTCTGCGAGCCAAGGCCTTCGGCGATCTTTTTCGCCAGGTAGCCCTCTTCCATGGTGCTGTTAGGCGACACCAGCACGCCAAGCGCTTCACCGCCGTGTTCGTTGGTGATGTCCTTGAACTGGCCAGCCGCGAATTCCAGCGCGGTCTTCCAATCGGTTTCCTGCCAGGCGCCGTTGTGCTTGATCATCGGCACCTTGAGGCGGTCGGCGCTATTGAGGCCTTCGTAGGAGAAACGGTCACGGTCGGACAGCCAACATTCGTTGATGCTTTCCTTCTCGCGCGGCAATACGCGCATGACCTTGTTGTCCTTGACGTGCACTTCGATCTGCGAGCCCAACCCATCGTGCGGCGCGATCGAGGGACGGCGTGTCAGCTCCCAGCTGCGTGCGGAATAACGGAAAGGCTTGCTGGTCAATGCGCCAACCGGGCAGAGATCGATGATATTGCCGGAAAGCTCGGAATCGACACTCTTGTCGACATACGCGGTGATCTCGGCGTGCTCGCCGCGATTGATGAGACCAAGCTCCATCATGCCGCCGACTTCCTTGAGGAAGCGCACACAGCGCGTGCACTGGATACAGCGCGTCATGTCGGTGGATACCAGCGGGCCGATATTCTTGTTCAACACTACGCGTTTCTCTTCGGCATAGCGCGAAGCGGGTGCGCCGTAAGCGACAGCGATATCCTGCAGGTCACACTCGCCACCCTGATCGCAGATCGGGCAATCGAGCGGATGGTTGATGAGCAGGAACTCCATGACACTCTTCTGCGCCTCGACCGCTGCCTTGGAGCGCGTGAAGATCTTCATGCCGTCGGCGACAGGCGTGGCGCAGGCAGGCAATGGTTTGGCGAACTTCTCGACCTGTACCAGGCACATGCGGCAGTTGGCCGCGACCGACAGTTTCTTGTGGTAGCAGAAACGCGGGATAGCAATGCCGAGCTGGTCGGCTGCATCGATGATGGTGGTGCCGTGATCGACTTCGACCGGCTTGCCGTCTATCTCAACTTTTAACATCAGGCCTCCACCGTTTCTTTCTGCAGGCTTTCCATCGTCACGCCATCCTCGACCATGCTGCGGCCATGCTGGATGTAGTACTCGAACTCAGGCCGGAAATGCTTGATGAAACTCAGCACCGGGGTCGCTGCGGCATCGCCCAGCGCACAGATGGTGCGACCGGAGATGTTGCCGCTGACATCGGTCAGGAGATCGAGGTCTTCCATGCGCCCTTGCCCATTGGTGATGCGGTTGATCACGCGATAGAGCCAGCCCGTGCCTTCACGACAAGGCGTGCACTGGCCGCAGGATTCCTCAAAGAAGAAATAGGACAACCGCTTCAGTGTCTTCACCATGCAGGTGGTCTCGTCCATGATGATCATGGAACCTGCGCCCAAACTGGAACCCGCCTTGGAAAGCCCATCGTAATCCAGGGTCGCGCCCATGATGGCCGAGGCCGGCATCACTGCCGTCGATGGACCTCCAGGGATCACCGCCTTGAGCTTACGACCTTTCCAGATACCGCCGACCATCTCCAGCAGCTCGGTGAATGGCATACCCATCCGCACTTCATAATTACCGGGTTTCTCGATATGCCCAGAGACCGAGAATATCTTGGTGCCGCCAGAGTTGGGCACGCCCAACTCCTGGAAAGCCAGACCGCCGTGCTCCAGGATCCAGGGGATCGACGCGTAGGATTCCGTGTTGTTGACGTTGGTCGGTTTACCGAAGACCCCATAGCTCGCCGGGAAAGGCGGCTTGAAGCGTGGCTGGCCCTTCTTGCCTTCGATCGACTCGATCAGCGCGGTCTCTTCGCCGCAGATGTAAGCGCCATAACCATGCACGGCATACAGGTCGAAACTGAAATTGGTGCCGAACAGGTTCTCGCCCAGGAAGCCGGCTTTGCGGGCTTCAGCCAGCGCCTCCTCGAAGATCTCGTAGTCTTCCCAGATCTCGCCATGGATGTAGTTGTAGCCGACGCGCGCGCCCAGCGTATAGGCGGCGATGGCCATGCCTTCGATGAGCTGGTGCGGGTTGTAACGGATGATGTCGCGATCCTTGAAGGTGCCCGGTTCGCCTTCGTCTGTATTGCAGACGAGGTACTTGGTGCCATCGAAGTAGCGCGGCATGAAGCTCCATTTGAGGCCGGTGGGGAAGCCTGCGCCGCCGCGGCCACGCAGGTTCGACAATTTGACCTGGGTGATGATGTCGGTGGCTTTCATCTTCTCGGTGACGATGCGTTTCAATTGCGCATAGCCCCCCAGCTTGACGTAGGTTTCCAGCGTATGCGGCTGTGCCTCCTTGATGGTGCGCAGCGTCACCAGCGTTTGCTTGTCGAGATTGTGCGCGATCACGGGTTTGTAGGTCGCCATTATTCCAGCTCCTCCAGGATCGCATCGACCTTTTCCGGGGTCAGGAACTCGCACATGCGCGTGTTGTTGATATGGAACAACGGCGCGCCGCCGCAGGTGCCCATGCACTCGCCCTCTTTCAGCGTGAACTTGCCGTCCGGGGTGGTCTCGTTGAAGCCAATGCCGAGCTTGTTGTTCAGGTGCTCGACGATAGTGTCCGAATCTCGCAGCATGCAGGAGATATTGGTGCAGACCGTGATCTTGTATTTGCCGATGGGTTCGAGCTCGTACATGTTGTAGAAGGTGGCGACCTCAAGCGCGGCGATGGCCGGGATGCCCAGGTAATCGGCGACCCAGGCGATGGTCTCCTTGGACAACCAGCCTTTTTCGGTCTGCGCGATGCGCAACGCCGACATGACTGCGGCCTGGCGGTTCTCCGCCGGGTATTTGGTCAGTTCGTATTCGATCTTGGCAATTGATTCTGCGGACAACATAACTAGATTCCACTTCCGATGAGCGAGTATTTCGCGCCGAGACGCGGCGCAAGCTTGCAAGCAACCGGAGCGTACAGAGCAGCATCCGAGGATTGCGCGCTAGCGAGCATCAAAGTATCGGTGTGAAAGACGATGCTCATCGGTCTATCTCGCCGAATACAATGTCTTGCGTGCCGATGATCGCGACCAGATCAGCGATCATGTGGCCACGCGTCATCTCATCCAGCGCCGCCAGATGCGGGAAACCCGGCGCACGGATCTTGAGGCGGTAAGGCTTGTTCGCTCCATCAGAGATCAGGTAGATGCCGAACTCGCCCTTGGGATGCTCGACCGCCGCATACGCTTCGCCGGCCGGGATATGAAAGCCCTCGGTGAACAGCTTGAAGTGATGGATCAGCGCTTCCATGTCCTGCTTCATGCCTTCGCGATTCGGCGGCGCGACCTTGGTGTTGTCGGTGATGACCGGGCCCGGGTTCTTGCGCAGCCAGTCGATACACTGCTTGATGATACGGTTGGATTGACGCATCTCTTCGATGCGCACCAGGTAGCGGTCATAGCAGTCGCCGTTGACGCCGACCGGGATATCGAAATCCAGCTTGTCATAGACTTCGTAGGGCTGCTTCTTGCGCAGATCCCAGGCAAAGCCGGAACCACGGAGCATCGGGCCGGAGAGTCCCAGCGCCAGAGCACGCTCCGGCGACACGACGCCGATACCCACGGTACGCTGCTTCCAGATACGATTATCGGTGAGCAGCGTCTCGTACTCGTCGACATAACCAGGGAAGCGGTTGGTGAAATCCTCGATGAAATCGAGCAGCGAGCCTTGACGGTTCTCATTCAGACGCTTGACGTCATCCTTGCTGCGCAGCGGGGATTCCTCGTATTGCGGCATGCGGCCCGGCAGATCACGATAGACACCACCCGGACGGTAGTAGGCCGCGTGCATGCGGGCACCGGAGACAGCCTCATAGCAATCGAACAAGTCCTCACGTTCGCGGAAGGCATACAGGAATACCGTCATGGCGCCGACGTCGAGTGCGTGCGCGCCCAGCCAAAGCAAATGGTTGAGCACACGCGTGATCTCGTCGAACATCACACGGATATATTGGGCGCGGATCGGCACATCGAGTCCCAGCAGCTTCTCGATCGCCATGACATAGGCATGCTCGTTGGACATCATGGACACGTAGTCCAGGCGGTCCATATACGGCACCGACTGCAGATAAGTACGGTTTTCGGCGAGCTTCTCCGTCGCACGATGCAGCAGGCCGATATGCGGATCGGCACGCTGGATGACTTCACCGTCGAGCTCCAGCACGAGACGCAGGACGCCGTGTGCCGCCGGGTGCTGCGGCCCGAAGTTCATGGTGTAATTGCGAATCTCAGCCATTGCGGAAGCCTTCCTCGTGGAATCCCTCTTCGCGGATGACGCGCGGCACGTTGTTGCGCGGATCGATCGTCACAGGCTGATAGATGACGCGCTGCTGCTCGGGATCGTAGCGCATCTCGACGTTGCCGATCATGGGGAAGTCCTTCCTGAACGGATGACCGACAAAACCATAGTCCGTAAGCAGACGGCGCAGATCGGGATGACCGTCGAACATGATGCCGTAAAGATCGAACGCCTCGCGCTCGAACCAGTTGGCGGCAGGCCAAAGATTGACCGCGGTCGGCAGCACCGGGAAATCCTCATCCGCGGCGAACACGCGCAAGCGCACGCGCTGATTGAGGCTCACCGACAGGAAATGATAGACGACAGCGAAGCGCAAACCTTCCCAGCGCCCGTCGCCGTAATCGGCATAATCGACACCGCAGAGGTCGACCAACTGCTCGAACTTGAGCTCCGCATGGTCACGCAAGGTCTGACACACGGACAGCAGGTCGGCCGCCTTGCATTCGATCGTTATCTCACCCACCGCCGAGGTCAGCCTGGACAGCTGATCGCCCAGGGCAAGCCTGAGGTGTTCTTCGAGTTTTTTCAGACGGGCGCTCATGTATCTATGTTCTCAACGGGCGATGGTGTTGGTGCGCTTGATCTTGTTCTGCAACTGGATGATGCCGTACAGCAGGGCTTCCGCGGTCGGCGGACACCCCGGCACATAGACATCGACCGGCACGATGCGGTCGCAGCCGCGGACCACAGCGTAGGAGTAATGGTAATAACCGCCACCGTTGGCACAGGACCCCATGGAAATGACCCAGCGCGGCTCGGCCATCTGGTCATAGACCTTGCGCAACGCCGGCGCCATCTTGTTGACCAGCGTGCCGGCAACGATCATCACATCTGACTGGCGCGGGCTTGGACGGAACACGACGCCGAAACGATCGAGGTCATAACGCGAAGCGCCGGCATGCATCATCTCCACCGCGCAACAGGCCAGCCCGAAGGTCATGGGCCACAGGGAGCCGGTGCGCGTATAGTTGATCACCGTATCCAGCGTGGTGGTGACAAAGCCTTTTTCGAGAACGCCTTCGATGCTCATCTATACCGCCTCATCATTCCGGCAAAAACCGCAAACCAAAACCCCAGACGAAAGACCATCAAGCACCGAAGCCGCAGGATAAACTCCTGGAACAGCGTGATGGCCGATTCGGCATCCTGCCTCATTCATCTTGCTCGCAGCTTGGCAAGCCCGGTGACTCGTTCGCGCTACTCCCACTCCAGCGCCCCTTTCATCCACTCATAGATGAAGCCGACCACGAGGATCGCGAGGAACACCATCATGGCGATAAAGCCGAACAGGCCGATCTCCTGCAGCACAACAGCCCAGGGAAAGAGGAAGGCGATCTCAAGGTCGAACAGGATAAAGAGGATGGCGACGAGGTAGTAACGTACGTCGAACTTCATGCGGGCGTCTTCGAAGGCTTCGAAGCCGCATTCATAGGGGGAGTTTTTTTCGGCGTCCGGCTTGTTGGGTGCGACCAACTTACCAAGGACAATAGGGGCTACGCCGACGGCAAGGCCGACCAGAATGAACAGCAAGATTGGAAAGTAATTTTCCAGCACGTCCAGATCCCAGTTGCCAGCATCGTTGCTGGCAGGTTATTAATTTGGTGCCGACGATGAGACTCGAACTCATACGACTTTCGTCACTACCCCCTCAAGATAGCGTGTCTACCAATTCCACCACGTCGGCATGCATCGGGGCTGCTTAACCCCACTCACTCAGCTTATTGCGGCACATCCTTGGCGTTGGATGGCTCGGCAGGCTTGGCATCCTGCTTTTCAGCAGGCTGCGAAGAGGTCGTCACTGCATTCTGCTGCAGCTTGATGACGCTGGATTGCTCACCGCGATGGCCGCCGATATAGGCGAGACCCATGCTGGTCGCAAAAAAGATTGCCACAAAGATAGCCGTAGCGCGGCTCAAAAAGTTGGAGGATCCACTGACGCCGAACAGGCTGCCGGAAGCGCCGCTACCGAACGCTGCCCCCATGTCTGCGCCTTTACCATGCTGTAACAGCACCAGGCCGATAACGCCCAGTGCCGCGAGCACGTGTACTACCATGACCAAAGTTTCCATTTTCCCCTGCATCTCCCTGCTTGCAAGCGCTTAGCCGCAAGCAGCGCGACAAATCTCTTCAAAATCGCCGGCGTTCAAAGAACATTTACCGACCAAGCCACCGTCGATATCCGGCATAGCTAGTAATTGTGACGCATTTGAGGGTTTTACGCTACCCCCATAGATGATTCTCACACTGTTCGCGGCAGCCGGATTAAGGGCCTTGATACGGTCCCGGATGAAGGCGTGCGCGGCCTGCGCCTGATCCGGCGTCGCCGACTTGCCGGTACCGATGGCCCACACCGGCTCGTAGGCGACGACAGCATCCTCCAGCAGCGCGCCGTCTGAAACTGACAACACGGCATCCAACTGGTTCGCGATCGAGTATTCCATCACCCCGGCCTCCCGCTCGCCCAGCGTCTCTCCGATACAGAGGATGGGCGTGATGCCGAAAGCCTTGGCCAGCGCGAACTTGGCTGCGATATTGACATCGCTCTCACAGAGCGCGGAGCTGCGTTCGGAATGGCCGATGATGACGTAGCTGGCGCCAAAATCCTTGAGCATGGCCGCGCTGACCTCGCCGGTGTAAGCGCCTTCTTCGTGCTTGGCCAGATTCTGTGCGCCCCAGCTCACATTACTGCCCTGCAGGATGGCTTGCGCCTGAAACAGGTAAGGATAAGGCACGCAGATGGCAAAATCCGCGCCCTTGAGCGGCGCCAGACCGGTCCTTGCCGTTTCCAGCAGGGCCTGGTTCCTGGCCAGGCTACCGTTCATCTTCCAATTTGCGACTACCAACTTGCGACGCATCGATCAGGCTCTATCCGGGTTGAGTTGAGGTGACGGGCTGCCAGTGCCGCAACGAGAGCTGCACCGATTGCGCGCCATTATACTGATTAGTTTGCAGTTGATAGACCGCCTCCACCTCGGCAGGCAGATATTCCTGCTGCCGGAAGAAGATGGCGTCGAAACGCCGACCCTGCTTTTCAAGCACAAGCTTGAGATGACGCTCGCCGACGACGCGCTGGTCCAGTACGCGGAACCGGTCGCTGAACAGTGGCTGCGGGAAGCCTTGCCCCCATACCTGACGCTCGATGGCGCAGGCTGTCGACCAGTCGATATCCTGCCCGTCGAGGGCGCCATCGGTCTCGATCAGCGACTCAAGATCGGCCGGACGCAGCAATTCACGTGCGACGCCCTCGAAGGCGGCTACGAAAGCGTCGAGATCGCGCGCGCGGATGGTGAGCCCAGCCGCCATGGCATGGCCGCCGAACTTGAGCAGCAGCAGAGGATCACGCTTGGAAACGAGATCGAGCGCGTCACGCAGATGCAGGCCGCTGATCGACCGTCCCGAGCCTTTGAGGATGCCGTCGCCGGCATCGGCGAAAGCGATCACCGGACGGTGGTAACGCTCCTTGATGCGCGAAGCGAGGATACCGATCACGCCCTGATGCCAGTCGGCGTCATACAGACTGAGGCTGTAGCGATCCGCCACTTCGATACCCTCGAGCGAAGCCAGGGCCGCATCATGCATATCAGCTTCGATGTTGCGCCGCTCCAGATTCAATTCGTGCAACTGCTGAGCCATCTGTTGCGCCTTCGCCGGATCGTCTGCAAGCAGGCATTCGATACCCAGCGACATGTCATCAAGCCGCCCAGCGGCGTTCAGGCGCGGCCCAACGGAAAAGCCCAGGTCCTGCGCGCCAGCCTGGCTGGGGTCGCGTCCGGCCAGGCGCATGAGGGCCGGGATCGCCGGACACGCCTTGCCGGCACGGATGCGCCGCAAGCCCTGCTCGACCAGGATGCGGTTATTGTCGTCGAGCCTGACAAGATCAGCCACCGTGCCGAGCGCGACAAGGTCGAGCAGCTCGGTGAGGTTGGGTTCCGGCCTCGTGGCGAAAGCACCCCGAATGCGCAGCTCCGCGCGCAAAGCCAGCAACGCATAGAACATGACCCCGACGCCAGCCAGGTGCTTGCTGGGAAAATCGCAGCCACGCTGGTTCGGGTTGAGGATACAAGCCGCCTCCGGCGTCTCGTCGCCCGGCAGGTGGTGATCGGTCACCAATACCGGGATGCCGAGGGTATTGGCGGCACGCACGCCATCCACGCTGGCGATACCGTTATCCACCGTGATGATGATATCCGGTTGCCGCGTCGCAGCCAGCGCGACGATCTCGGGCGTCAGGCCATAGCCATATTCGAACCGGTTGGGCACGAGGAAATCCACCGTCGCGCCCATGCCGCGCAAGCCGCGCACAGCCACTGCCGTCGCCGTGGCGCCGTCGGCATCATAGTCGCCGATGACCAGGAGCCGCTTGCCCTGGGCGATGGCATCCGCCAGCAATTGCGCCATCTTGGCACTGTTGGTGAGCCTTTCCGGCGGGATCAGGCCCGCGAGGCTGGCGTCCAGTTGCGCTGGCGCATGGATGCCGCGCGCGGCGAGTACACGCGCCAGTGGTCCGGGCAAGCCGCTGGCCGCCAACAGGTCGGCAGCCGAGGGATCGTAGGGACGTTGGACGATCGTAACCATAAGATAAGTCGTGGCCTTCAGTAAGCGGTTAAGGGTCGGGGCCGACGCCAGAGCTTCCAGGCGTCGAGCGGCCCGAGCTCCGTGACCAGCAGCCTGTCACGCAGGACGATACTGAGCTTCAGGCGGCGCAGGCGCCGATGGCGTAAAGCGTCGCGCATCGCGGTCACCCGGGCGGCGCAGGCGGCGTCATGGGCGTCCATGACGATCAGCGCGTCGGCGCCCAGCATGGCGTCGAGCGTCGCATCGCCGTCAAGTGCGGTCAATGGATCAAGCGCGGCCAATGGATAACGCGTGACCCCGGTATGCGCGGCCAAACCGCGGACGAAGGGGTCTTCGGCAACCACGGCCGTGAATGGGCTATTCCCGGTGTAAGGCGTCAATCGACCTTGCCCCCAGAGCCAGAGGCTGTTGACGGCAGGCAGGCCACGGGCTTCGCGCGCGTGGTTCACCGGGTGCTCATGCAAGAGCATCTGCAGTTCATTCTGGATGCGCTTCCAGCGCGCAGCATCCGCCCCTTGCGGCTGGAACTCACGTACGTCATGGCCCAGCGCTTCGCCCAGCATCGCGGTCTGCAATTGCGGCGTTTCGTCCATGCGCAGGTACCAGTCCCCCGTCTCGCTTTGGCAGAAATGCAGCCCATCCTCGACGAAGTGGCGATTGATGTCGAGCAGCAAGGTCTCGCGCTCTTCGTCGTTGAGTCTGAGCGGTGCGGGATGGGTCAGCGTGAAATGGTCGCGCTGCAATGCGAGATGGACCGGGTCTGCATGCATCCAGCACGTCGCCCCGGGGTCATGTCCGGTGCCCAGCCACGAAAGTGCGGCGCAGGCTGGTGCGCCGACGCCGAAATCCGCCGCCAGGGCGGGCGCGAACAGGGCCAGTCGGGAATCCACGCGACCGCGAGCGACCAAGGCCTCGACCGCCGCCAGGTTCTCTGCCGGGATCGGATCAAGGCTGTCAGCCAACAGGTAAAGATGGCGATTCATGCGATTGTTGTTTCCGTCAGGCCTAGGCTACGGTTAAGATAACCCCATCACAGGGAGAATAATATTCATGGAACTGCTCCTCTGGCGGCATGCCGAAGCCGCCGACACAGCTCCTGACATTCAGCGCGAACTGACCGCCAAGGGCCGGCAACAGGCCGAGATCATGGGCAAATGGCTACGGGCACGCTTGCCGAAAGGCAGCCTGATCCTCGTCAGCCCTGCCACAAGAACCCAGCAGACCGCAGCAGCCCTCCGGCTCGATTTTACCACGCGGCGCGACCTCGGCCCGGACGCCAGCGCCAGGACGATACTGAAGGCAGCCGGCTGGCCTGACGCGGACGGCACTGTCGTCATCGTCGGCCACCAGCCAAGCCTGGGCGAAGCGGCTTCTCTCGCCCTCACCGGCAAGACACAATACCTGAGCGTCAAAAAAGGGAGTGTCTGGTGGATCTCGAGCCGCATCAGTGAAGGGGTCACGCAAGCCAGCCTGAGGGCCGTCATCCCGCCCAACCTCATCAAAGACCCCAAGTAATCCGGGGGCGATGATGCACGCCAGACATTTAATTGCCTGCCTGATGCTGTGCGCACATCCCGCCTATTCAGCAGAAACCGCTTCAGCCAAGCTGCTCTCCGAGGACGTCTATCTCGGCGACATGCCCAATGTACTGACCGTTTCCCGGCTGTCCCAGCCCATCGCCGACGCACCTTCCGCCGTGACGGTCATCGACCGTGAGACGATCCGCGAATCGGGGATCGTCGATCTCGCGGAGATCTTCCGCCTGGTGCCTGGCATGTACGTCGGCACCAACGCCGGTTACCTGCAGACGGTGAATCCCGTCGTCAGCTACCACGGCATGACCGACGCCTACTCACGGCGCATGCAAGTGCTGGTCGACGGGCGTTCAGTCTACGAGCCGCTCTATGGCGGCGTGCAATGGAGCGACCTGCCCTTGGCCATCGCCGACATCGAACGCATCGAGGTGACGCGTGGGCCGAATGCCGCGAGCTATGGCGCCAACGCTTTCCTCGGCGTCATCAACATCATCACGCAGCAAGCGTCGGAAGTCAGCGGGTCCAGCGTGCTCGTTACGCGCGGCAGCGGCCGCAGCGATACCTTCTACCGTTATGGCGGAAGACTCGGCGACCTGCAGTATCGCGTCACCATCGGCCACCGCATCGACGAAGGCCTGCAACAACGGGCCGACAGCAAGCACACCGACCTTCTCACGGCACGCGCGGATTATCGCGCCAGCGACCGTGACGACCTCGAGTTCCAGCTCGGCTACAACGGCGGCAGCAGAAAGGAAGGCGACCCCGATCCTCAGGCCCTGATCTTTCTGCCCCGCAGCAAGGAGGTCGAAAGCCATTTCCAGCAAGTGAAGTGGCGGCATAGCTTCAGCGCCACCAGCGATTTTTCCTTGCAGGGTTATCACAGCTACAGCCGTTCCAACGACCCGGTGTCGTCGGTCGATCTCGTCCAGTTCTTCGGCCCCATCCTGCTCAATCCGACCTTGCTGCTGGATAACGACGTCGAGAACGAACGCTACGACCTGGAGGCGCAACACACCTTTTCGCCCTGGCAATCCCTGCGCCTGGTGTGGGGCGGCAGCATGCGCCTGGACCAGATCACGGCACCGTTCTATCTCAACAGCGGTGATCGCGACAGTTTCCACCTGCAACGCATATTCGGTCATGCCGAGTGGCATGCCACGCCCCGGCTGGTGGTGAATGCCGGCACCCTATTCGAACACAACGACCTCACCGGCAGCGACTTCTCGCCACGCGCCAGCGCCAACTTCCGCCTTGCGCCAGGGCACACGCTACGCATCGGCATCTCGACTGCGCTACGCACCCCGACCTACCTGGAAGAGAAATTCATGGGGCGATTCGTCGTGCCGACGACCATCCCCGGCGTGACCTTCATCCAGGAGCAGTTCCGTGACCAGGGCGGCTTGCGACCGGAGCAGATCATCTCCAGGGAGATCGGCTACCTTGGCGATTTCGGCAGTCTGGATATTGACCTGCGCGTGTTCGAGGACGCGATGAGCAACATCATCCGCCAGACCAAGGTCGCCAGTCCTTACAGCGCACCACCGGGATTCATCCGCATCCCCGGCACGCCGAAACCTTTCACCTACATCAATGGGGCGGACGCACGCGTACGCGGCTTCGAGCTGCA
>CAMLMA010000034.1 GCA_946481065.1 uncultured Nitrosomonadales bacterium | reverse complement strand
CATCTTGTTAAAGAGCGGTCGCTACGTCAGTAACGAGAGGGGCGCATTATACAGAGGCATTCCATCTCGTCAACTGCTAAATCTTTACTACGAATTCTTTTGGTTGCGGGGACAGGATTTGAACCTGTGACCTTCGGGTTATGAGCCCGACGAGCTGCCAGACTGCTCCACCCCGCGTCCGATTCGACGCGCTAAATACGTTGCGCCGAGAGGTGAAACTATAGCAAATATGCCAAAAGCCAGTCAAGCCATAAGTGGGCTATTTTGATAAGTCCTTGGAGGAAAAGACATTGGTCATGCAAGGAGAACCGCATGTCACTCCAGCATGGTGGCGCTTCTAAGCCAAACTCCCGGTTTCGGACCGATTTCCCCGAACCATGCATCGGTGTAGATCGATTGGATAAGCGTCAGCATTGCCTACGCCGAAGGGGTCTAGAAGAGAGGCTCGCCTGTCTCGAGCAGTGCCCGCACTCGCAAGAGGTCGTCTTCGGTATCCACGCCGGCTGCTGGCGCATGCAAGGTTTCGGCGACGCTGATGCGATGACCGTGCCACATGGCCCGCAGCTGCTCCAGCGATTCGAGTTGTTCAAGCGGAGCCGTTGAGAGTTGCGCATACGCTTGCAGAAAACTGCAGCGATAGGCATAGATGCCTATGTGACGCATCGCCAACATCGCGTCGGGTAGCGGGCCCTGACGCAGACTATCGGCAAAGGCATCGCGCGCATATGGGATAGGCGCACGACTGAAATAGAGGGCATAGCCTGCGGCATCCGTGACGACCTTGACCGCATTCGGATTGAACAAGGTTTCGCGGTCGGTGATGGGATGGCAGGCAGTCGCGATATCCGCTAAGCGATGGGTCTCAAGGTTGCTCGCCACCTCGCGGATCAGCTCGGGCGAGATCAAGGGCTCGTCACCCTGCACGTTGACGACGATCGTCTCCGGGGCCCATCCCAATTGGGCAGCGACCTCGGCGATGCGATCAGTGCCGGAAGCGTGTTCATGGGAGGTCATCACCGATCGGTAGCCGTGTTGCTCAGCCACCGACTGGATCTGCGCGTGGTCGGTGGCAATGATCACCTCATCCGCGCCACTGGCTGAAGCTCGCGCAGCGACCCAGGCGACCATAGGCTTGCCTGCGATATCAAGCAAGGGTTTGCCAGGTAGACGCGTACTGGCATACCGGGCCGGGATGACGACCTTGAACGTCACCTCAGACCTCTTCCTCGGCGGGCAAGACCCGCGCCTCATCCTCCAACATCACGGGAATGTCATCCCGCACCGGATATGCGAGCCTGCAGGGCTTGCATATCAATTCCTGCCGTATCTTCTTGTAATGTAGCGGGCCCTTGCAGATCGGGCACACCAGAAGCTCTAACAATTTAGATTGCATCTCAATTCCTCAGTTTGGGCAGTATCTGTCGCAACAAGCCATCTTCGATCGCGGCATCGACCGGCAGATACCACCAATGATCCTGTGCGAAGCCACGGCATTTGACCGCGTCTTTTTCAGTCATCAGTATCGCGTCTACCCCTTGCGCTTGTAAATCCTCGGCGACATAAGGATGGTGATCCGGGAACGCGCGGGACTCGAATACAAGCTGCATCTCGCGCAGCTGTGCGAAGAAGCGCTCTGGATGCCCGATACCGGCGATAGCCAGTAATGTCTTTTGTTCAAGATCGGATGCGCTGGCCGTACGTGCCGGGTTACGCACCTGACGGAAGCTGCCGGCATTCAGTCGCATGTCATATACATGCCCATCCGCCGGACTGAAACCGCCGTTGCAAACGATGGCGTCGACTTCTTTCAGCCGCGACGGCGGTTCTCGCAATGGACCCGCGGGCAGGAGCTGACGATTACCAAAAAGGCGCTGGCCGTCTATCACGGCGATCTCGACATCGCGCTGCAGCCGGTAATGCTGCAAGCCATCGTCACTGATGATCACATCGCAAGCCGGATGCGCCTGACGCAGGGCCCTTGCGCTCGCGACCCGATCCCGGCAAACCCAGACAGGCAGGCCAGTGCGCATGGCGATCAGCACCGGTTCGTCACCCAGCGCACGTGCATCGCTATCGGCATGCACCGGCGTCGGCTGACGATGCTCTGCGCCGTAACCGCGGCTGATGATTCCCGGATGGAATCCCATGGCCTGCAGTTGCTGCGCGAGCCAAACAACCAGCGGTGTCTTGCCTGTGCCGCCGACGGTGATGTTACCGACCACGATGACAGGTATGGGGAGTTTGCAGGAAGCCAGCCAGCCGATGCGGTACGCTTCGCGACGCAAGATGATGACAAGACCGAAGACCCATGAGATAGGGATCAGCACAAGGTGCCAGATGCTGATACGGTACCACTGTCTCTGCAGCCAGTCGGCCATGGCGTCACCTAGTGGAATTGCTTGTGGTAGAGCTTCGCGTAATGCCCTTCAGCCGCCAGCAAGTCTTGATGCGAACCGCTCTCGATGATCTGGCCCTGTTCCATCACCAGGATACGGTCCGCATTCTCGATCGTCGACAGACGATGGGCGATGACAATGGATGTACGGTTGCGCATGAGCTCATCCAGCGCCGCCTGTACATGCTGTTCAGATTCGGTATCGAGCGCCGAGGTCGCCTCATCCAACAGCAGAATGGGCGCATCCTTGAGGATGGCGCGCGCGATGGCGAGTCGCTGGCGCTGGCCACCGGAGAGCCGCACGCCACGGTCGCCGATCTCGCTCTGCAATCCGCCTGGCAGATGCTGGATGAATTCCCAGGCATGGGCCGCCTTGGCAGCGGCGATCACCTCGGCTTCCGTAGCATGGCCGAGCATGCCGTAAGCGATGTTGTTGAAGACAGTGTCGTTGAACAGGATGACATCCTGGCTCACCAGCGCGAACTGCTGGCGCAGATTATCGATCGGCATGGCACGGATATCGACACCATCCAGCAGGATCAGCCCGGTCTGCAGCTCATAGAAGCGGGGCAAGAGGTTGACCAAGGTGGTTTTACCCGCCCCGGAGCGCCCTACCAGGGCAAGCTTCTCGCCGGGATGGACGACGATATTGAGATTGCTGATCGCGTTGCGCTTGGCGTTGTCGTATTTGATCGTCACTCCGCGGAACTCCAGTTCGCCCTTGGCGCGCGCGATCGTCAGCGTGCCCTCGCTACGCTCTGTCTTGCCGTCGATCATCGCGAATACGGTCTGCGCCGCAGCGAGACCGATCTGCAAATCTTCATTCATGCTGGTCAGGCTTTTGATTGGCGCGATCAGCATCAGCAGCGCACCCAGGAAAGCAGCGAATTCGCCCGCCGTAAAACGGCCGGTCGCATAAAACACCACCACCGCCAGCGCGAGGCCGGCAAGCAACTCCACGACCAGGCTATTGAGCAAGGCACGCCGGTTGGATTTGATGTGCATGATGCGATTCTTGGCGACGGCTTCGCCGAATCGCTTGTATTCGTATTCTTCACCGCCAAAGATCTTGACCATGCGCTGGCCAGAGATGGATTCCTCGGCGATGCGCGTCATTTCGCCTACCGTGTCCTGCACCGCACGACTCGCCGACCGGATCTTCGGTGTCATCCGTTTCAGGTACATGGCCATGAAAGGCACCGTCGCGCCAAAGATCAGCGTCAGCTTCCAGTCGAGATACAACATGTAACCGACCATGCCGACGATGGTCAGCGAATCGCGGACAGCGCTGATCGCGACAGTGCTGGAGGCCTTCGCCACCTGCTCGGCGTCGAATGTCAGCTTCGAAGTGAGCACCCCGGCCGAACTGGCGTCGAAATAGGATACCGGCATGCGCATCAACACCCTGAAGGCGTCAAGGCGTAACTGCTCGACCACGCGCTTGGCGATCCAGCGCACGGCGAGCGTGGAGACGAAGCCGGCGACCGCGCGCAAGGCAAGCAAGCCGAAGAGCATGAGCGGCAGCCAATGCAACATGGCAGAGTTCTTGTTGACGAAGCCCTCATCCGTGACCTGCTTGATGGTGGCCAGAAAACCGGTGTTGGTCGCCGAAACCACCACCAGCGCCAGCACGCTGACGGCGAAGGCGGCCTTGTGGCGCCAGGCGTACCCCAACAATCTGGAGTAGAGCGCCTTGGCATTCGCGATAACGACCTGCGGGGCCTTTCTAGGCTTGGATTTCGACATACTTCCCGTCGATACAGAAGTGACTAGGCAGAATCAGTTGCCCGATTTGACCTGGGTGGCGAAAGTGATATGGGTGTAGCCAGCTTGGCGCGCGGCTTCCATTACATTGACCACGGACTGGTGCGTGCTCGCGGCATCGGCATTGATGACGATGGTCGGGTCCTTGCCCTCGCCGGCCGCCTTGCGTAGCGCCAGGGTGATGGCTTCCACCGTCTTTTCGGCGACATCCATGCGATTGACCACATAGCGGCCACTGGCATCGACATCCACCGTCACCACCAAGGGCTTATCCTGTGGGGAATTGGCCTCAGCGGTCGGCAGATTGATCTGTAATTCGCTGACACGTGAAAAGGTCGCGCTGACGACGAGGAAGATGATGATGACCAATAGCACGTCGATCAACGGCACAAGGTTCATTTCCAGGTCTTCGTGCTTTTTACCGCGTTGGAAGTTCATGATTGTGCCTTATGCGATGCCAGCTTCAGTGACGCTCGCCATGAATGATCTCGACCAGCTTGATCGCTTGCTGTTCCATCTCCACGATCAGGCCATCGACCTTGCCGCGGAAATGGCGATAGAAGATCATCGCAGGCACGGCGACCACGATACCAGCCGCCGTGTTGTACAAGGCGACGGAGATGCCGCGGGCGAACTGGGCGACATCATGCCCGGTTGAAGTGAACGCCCCGAACAGCTCGACCATGCCGATGACCGTGCCGAGCAAGCCCAGTAGCGGTGCGACGGTCGCGATGGTGCCGAGGGTCGTCAGGTATTTTTCCAGCTTGTGCGCGACAGAACGACCACACTCCTCGATCGCTTCCTTCATCACTTCGCGTGAGGAATCGACATTGTTGAGTGCACTGGCAAAGATCTCACCGAGCAGGGAGTGCTGCTCCAGCCTAGCGCAGGTCTCTTTGGTGATCCCGCCCTGCGACAGCCATTTCTGGACTTCAGGCAGCAACGCCTTGGGAGCGACGACTTCGGTGCGTAATGCCCAGAACCGCTCAGCGATGATGGCCAAAGCGATGATTGAGGCAAAAATCAGCGGCCAGATCGGCCAACCGGCCGCGACAATAATTTCCCACACGAGCGCTGCTCCTAAAGATATCTAAAGTGGCGTTACTTTAGCGTGCGAGGCCTTTTTCAGCAAGACACTCCGCGCAATCCGCGGTCAC
This sequence comes from uncultured Nitrosomonadales bacterium, assembly GCA_946481065.1. The sequence continues at coordinate 9,533 of CAMLMA010000034.1, read as the reverse complement.
ATCCTGCCAATAACGCTTGCGCATCACGCGCCATCGATCGATATGGATTCCGTCCACGGCAAAATCGAGCAGGATGGCACCGTCTCGATCCGAACGGTATGTATGGATCCCCCTGGTCCGATAACGCTCGACCACCGCCGGCTTCGGGTGCCCGAAGCGATTGAGATAACCGGTCGTGAAGATCGCCACGCGGGGCTGGACAGCCTCGATGAAGGCCGGGGTCGACGAGGTCTTGCTGCCATGATGCGGCACGACCAGCACCTCTGCGGCGAGCTTGTCCGGGGCATGCGTCAATAAGGCGGCTTCCGCCTCACGCTCGATGTCACCCGGCAGTAACAGGCTGCCGTAGGCACTCTCGACCCTGAGCACGCAACTACGATTATTGTCCTTCGCGCCCGTGGCCGATATGTCATCCGGTCCGAGCATCACGAAGCCGACACCATCCCAGCGCCAGGATTGCCCCGCCCTGCAGGGGATATGCCTGACTCCGGCGAGCAGTGGCGAATGTGCCGGCAGGCTGCTGCTGAGCCAACTGACTGCCAGGAGCTGACGCAGCGATGCCGCGCCTCCGCTGTGATCGGCATCGTCATGGCTGATAACGAAGCCATCGAGCCGACGGATGCCTTCGCCGCGCAAATAAGGGAATATGGTCTTGAGGCCGCTGTCGCTGTGTGCGGAGAACTTCGGCCCGGCATCGTAGAGCAATCGGTGTCCTGCTGTCCTCACCAGCACGGACAAGCCCTGGCCGACATCGATGATGGTCACCCGCATCTCGCCGGGCCGGAGAGTCTCCGGCGCCGGCAAGAACAGCGGCAGCAAAGCGACCCATCCCAACCAGCGCATGGGAAAGCCTCGGGGCAGCAATATCCAGAGCACGCCGAACACAGCCAGCAGCGTTGCCAAGGCGGATGGCGCCTGTTGCTGCCAGGTGCTCGCCGACCATCCGGCCAAGCCTTCGAGCGCGGTCATGCAGAGCGCCATCACGGCATGCGCCAGTTGCAATGGCCACTCGATCGGCAGCAGGCTGCCCAGCAGCGTCAGCGGGACCACCGCCAGACTGACGACCGGGATGGCGAATGCGTTCGCGACTGGCGAGATCACTGACATCTGCTGGAACATGAAGAGCAGCAAGGGCAGCAGACCCAGCGTCACCGCCCACTGGCTGATGATCGCTTCGCGCAGCCAGTGCGTGCGCCCTACACGGCCGGCAAAGACATATGCGATGACGGCAACGGCCCCGAACGACAACCAGAAACCGGGAGCGATGACCGCCCACGGATCGACCACAGTCACTGCCAACAGCGCCAGCGCCAACACCCGACCGACGCGCACCTCCCGATCTGACCAGAGAGCGATGGCGAAAATGGTCAACATATAGAGCGTGCGTTGCGTCGGCACCGAAAAACCCGCCACCAAGGCATATGCGAGCGCCGCGCAAACCGCGGCGAATGTCGCCGCCTTGCGTGCCGGCAGCCATAGCACCAGACGCGCGCTCCTGCGCCATAACGCCATGACCAGGGCGAACATCAGCCCTGAAAGCATGGTGATATGCAATCCGGAGATGCTCATCAGGTGGTTGGTGCCGGTATTGAGGAAGACCTGCCATTGCGCCGGGTCGATACCATCGTCGTCACCGATCGCCAGCGCCCGCAGGATGCCTGCATAGGGCGCGCCGGTGAGCACCGCGTCCAGATGCTGTCGGATATGCCCGCGCAACCGATCCACCGCATACCCCGGACGATAGACGAAAGCATCCAGTTTGCGACTGTCGCCAGTAGCGCGCAGATACCCGGTGGCACGGATGTCACGCTCGAAAGCCCAGGCTTCAAAATCGACATTGTGTGGATTGGACGTGCCATGCGGTCGCTTGAGCCGGACCGTGAGCTGCCAGCGTTCGCCAGCCTGGAATCGGCTCAGCGGCGACTCCGTCATCCGGGCATCATGCCCCGGCTTCGCTTCCGGATTCGCATAGCCCGTACCATAGTCCGTGAGTGAGATATGTGTCGGTACGATCGCACCGGGGGTCAGGACACGCTCCACGTCGAATTCGAATCGCTGTCCGCGCTCATGCGACTGCGGCAAGCTCGCGACCACGCCAACGAGCGCGATGTCCTTGCGTTCCCATGCCTGCGGCAAGGCGTCATGCAGTCGCATCTGAGCCAGCATGGCGGCCCAGAAGAATCCGGCCAGAAAACATAGTCCGGCCAGCGAGAGATGCATGACCGCGGGGTAGCGACGCCGGGAGACTACTGCGAGGCCGATCAGGGGAATGGCTGAAAGTAGCCAGAATGGCGACGGTAGCGCCGATTGTTGTTGCAGGACCCAAACACCCAGGACGAAAACCAGTGCCGATGGGATCATCGCCGGCTAGATGGCGTGCAGCTTGCCGTCCTCGAGCTTGTATTGCCGTTGCATGCGCGCCGCCAGTTGGAGGTCGTGGGTGACGACGACGAGGCTGACGCCCTGCTCGGCGTTCAGCTGCAGCAAGAGATCGAAGACGCCATCAGCGGTATGGCGGTCGAGATTGCCAGTCGGTTCATCGGCAAGCACACATCGCGGTTGCGTCACCAGCGCCCGCGCCACGGCTGCGCGCTGGCGCTCGCCTCCAGAGAGCTCTCCCGGCATATGCTCCAGCCGATGACCCAACCCGACCTTGCGCAGCACGGCGGCGGCAGACGCCAGCGCCGCATCACGCGGCAGGCGGCGGATCAGGAGTGGCATCGCGACATTCTCGAGGGCCGTGAATTCCGGCAACAGGTGATGGAACTGATAGACGAAGCCGAGCGCCTCGTTGCGCAACTGGCCGCGCCTGGTCTCGCTCAGGGAATCCATCGCGTGTCCCAGCAGCTCGACGTGGCCTGCGGTCACGTCATCGAGTCCGCCCAAAAGATGTAGCAACGTGCTCTTGCCAGAACCGGAAGCGCCGACGATGGCGACTTGCTCGCCGGCGCCGATCGTCAGGTCGATGCCGTTGAGCACGGCGACATCGAGTCCGGTGTAGGTCTTTTGTAAATGGGTACAGGAGATGATGGCGGTCATAAGGCTATATTCCAGCGGCAAGCGCGGCGAACAACTTGTAACCATTGCGCGAGCAGCGTGCCTGTGTGCGCAACGAACTCACCGACAACGCCGCAGGCCGGCTACACGACAGTTTGCTATTCATAACGCAAAGCCTCTGCCGGATTGGTCTTTGCCGCTTTCCAGCTCGGGTATAGCGTCGCCAGCAGGCTCAGCACGAACGACATGGTGGTGATCACCGTGACGTCCATCCAGTCCAGCCGCGATGGCAGGTCGTTGATGTAATACACATCCTTGGCCAGGAATTGCACGCCGAAGGTATGCTCGATGAAAGGCACGACAGTCTCGATATTGAGCGCAAGGATCACGCCGGCAACGGCGCCGAACACAGTGCCGATGACACCGATCAGCGCGCCCTGCACGATGAAGATCTGCATGATGCTGCGCGGACTGGCGCCAAAGGTACGCATGATGGCGATGTCGGCGCGCTTGTCGGTCACTGCCATGACGAGCGTGGACACGATATTGAACGCCGCCACGGCGACGATGAGCGCGAGGATGAGGAACATCACGCGCTTCTCCATCTGCACGGCACGGAAGAAATTGGCGTGTTGCTGGGTCCAGTCGGTGAGGTAGTAAGTCTCGCTCGACTTCCCGATCAGGTCGCCCAATGCCTGGCTGATGGCTGGCGCATGGAACAGGTCATCGAGCTTGAGGCGCAGACCGGAGACATTGTCGCCCATGCGGTAAAGCTTGGCGGCATCGTCCATCTGGATCAACGCGAGGCCTGCGTCATATTCATACATGCCGATCTCGAAGATACCCACTACCTTGAACTGTTTGATGCGCGGCACCACGCCCGTCGGCGTGAACTGGCCTTGAGGCGCCATCAGCACGACCTTGTCGCCGAGCAGGACTCCCAGGGATTGCGCCAGCTCGTTGCCGAGTACGATGCCGAATTCGCCTGGCCGCAAGTCCGCGAGACGCCCGGCTTTCATGTGCTGGCCGATATCCGCCACGCGATCCTCAGCGTCCGGCAAGATACCGCGCACCAATGCGCCTTGCACCGCCTGCCCGTAGGAAAGCATGCCCTGCGCCATGATGTAGGGCGCCGTGCCCTCGACGTGCGGCGCATGCTGGACCTTGGCCGCCACCGTCTGCCAGTCCTTGAGCACGTTATTGTCGCCGGTGATCTGCAGATGCGAGGCGACGCCGAGGATGCGTTCGCGCAACTCCTCCTGAAACCCGTTCATGACCGAGAGCACGACGATCAGCGCGGCAACGCCGAGGCCGATGCCGATCATGCTGGTCATGGAAATGAACGAGATGAAGTGATTGCGGCGCTTGGCACGGGTATAACGCAAGCCGACAAACAGTTCGAATGGCAGGTTTCTGGAGCGTGACATAGCGACGAATTCTAGCAGGGTTGCGGCCTCATTCTGTTAAAATTGTGGCATGTTCACCGGAATCGTACAGGCCGTCGGCCAGATCAAGGACATCGCCCCTGCGGGTGCCGATGTCAAGCTCACCATCGCTACCGCTGGCCTCGACCTCGAGGATGTCGCGGTCGGCGACAGCATCGCCGTCAACGGCGTCTGTCTTACCGCCACACAGCTGGGTGTGGGTGAATTCCACGCCCATGTCTCGCACGAGACCTTGTCGTGCACGGTTGGCCTCGACAGCCCGCGCCCGGTCAATCTGGAGAAAGCGCTGCGTTTCTCCGATCGCCTTGGCGGCCACCTTGTCAGCGGCCACGTCGATGGCGTCGGTCAGATCGTACGTTTCGAACCTGTGGACGACTGCATGCTGCTCGCTGTTCGGGCGCCGCACGCGTTGTCCCGTTACATCGCCGTCAAGGGCTCGATCGCCATCGATGGTGTCAGCCTGACTGTCAATCATGTCGAAAAAGACACCTTCAGCGTCAATCTCATCCCGCACACGCTGGAGATGACATCGCTCAGAACCCTGGGGATCGGTAGTCGCGTCAACCTCGAAATCGACCTCATCGCCCGCTATGTCGAGCGCATGGCCGAATGGCAACGCGACGGCGGAGACAGCGCATGAGCCCGACGTCTTCGCTTGTCAGCCCGATCAACGAGATCATTGAGGAGATCCGCGCCGGCCGCATGGTGATCCTGGTCGACGAGGAAGATCGCGAGAATGAAGGCGATCTGGTGCTAGGCGCCCAGTTCACGACCCCGGCCCACATCAATTTCATGGCCAAGCATGGGCGCGGGCTGATCTGCCTCACCCTGACCGAGGATCGCTGCAAACAGCTGCGGCTACCGGCCATGGTGCAGAAGAATGGCGCACGCATGGGCACCAACTTCACCATTTCCATCGAAGCCGCCGAAGGCGTGACCACCGGCATCTCGGCTGCGGATCGCGCCCGCACCATCCAGGCCGCCGTGGCTAGGCAGGCATCGCCCAAGGACATCGTCAGCCCCGGCCATGTGTTCCCACTGGTCGCCGAGAACGGCGGCGTGCTGGTCCGTGCCGGCCACACAGAAGCAGGTTGCGACCTGGCTTCGCTGGCAGGTCTGGAGCCAGCTGCAGTGATCTGCGAGATCCTCAAGGACGACGGCAGCATGGCGCGTCTGCCCGACCTCATGGCCTTCGCCAGCCAGCATCAATTGAAGATCGGCACCATCGCCGACCTGATCCACTATCGTAGCCAGCACGAATGCCTGATCCAGCGCGCAGCCGAGCGCACCGTGCAGACGCCGTACGGCCAGATGCAGCTGATCGCTTATGCCGACCGCATCGCCAAGGAGACACGCCTGGCACTAGTCAAGGGTACGCCGAGCGCTGACCAGGAGGTATTGGTGCGGGTGCACGAGCCGCTGTCCGTATTCGACCTGCTGGACAGTACCAGCAACAGCCATTCCTGGAATATGCTGAAGGCCATGCAGGCGATCCAGCGTTCGGCTTGTGGCGTCATGGTCCTGTTGCATCACAACGAGGATGGCGCCGATCTGGTCGAGCGCATCCTGCACGCGGACGAACCGATCCGCCCCAGGCAGGACCTGCGTAACTACGGGATCGGATCGCAGATCTTGCTTGACCTGGGGGTTCGCAAGATGAAACTGATGGCGACGCCGCGCAAGATGCCGAGCATGACCGGGTTCGGGCTTGAGGTGACAGGCTACCTCGAAGCCGGCCAGGCCTAGGAAATAGATAGCCAACCGACTGATATCAATGAGATAATACGCCTCGTGGAAAATGTGAATCTTACCGGCCACTTCCTCATCGCGATGCCCGCGATGACCGACCCGTATTTCGCAAAATCGGTCACTTTCATCTGCGAACACAACCAGGACGGCGCCATGGGCGTGGTCATCAACCGCCCGATCGACATGACCCTGGACGCGCTGTTCGAACAGATCAACCTTTCCCTCGATGACAACCCCCTCGCTGCCAGCCCCGTGCATTTTGGCGGCCCGGTCCAGATCGATCGCGGTTTCGTGCTACATCAACCCGCCGGCGATTGGGATTCGACCATCGCCATCAATGGCGATACTGCGCTGACAACCTCCAAGGACATCCTGGAAGCCGTGGCCAAGGGCCAGGGGCCGGACAAGATCCTCATCACACTCGGCTATGCAGGCTGGTCCGCCGGCCAGCTTGAGCAGGAAATGGCGCAGAACGCGTGGCTGTCGGTGCAGGCTAGCGACACCGTGATCTTCGACCTGCCGAGCGAGAACAAGCTGCATGCCGCCATGAACCTGCTCGGTCTCGATTTCGCACGACTCTCAGAGGAGGCCGGCCATGCCTGACCGCATGACTGCCGCCCCCGACCCCATCGCCTCCGCTCCCGATCAACCGAACACCCCAGCGCTGTTGCAGCCACAGGGCTATGTACTGGCCTTCGATTTCGGCGAACGTCGCATCGGCGTCGCCATCGGCGAACACCTGCTCGGCATCGCGCATCCGCTGACCACGATCGCCACGGAAGCCAACGATGAGCGCTTCCGTCGCATCGGCGAACTGATCCTGGAATGGCAACCGCAAAGATTGGTCGTAGGCCTCCCCGCACATCTGGATGGCGAAGAGCATGCGATGACCCAGCTCTGCCGCAAGTTCGCGCGGCGCCTCAATGGCCGCTTCGGCCTGCCGGTGACCCTGGTCGACGAGCGGCTGACCTCGGCCGAAGCCAGTCAGTCTTTGAAGCAGGCCGGCGTTTCGGGTCGCAAGCAGAAAGTCATGCTGGACCAGGTAGCGGCCCAGCATATCCTCCAATCCTATTTCGACAGCTATGCCAATGAAACCCAGTGACCTGACCTTGCCCGACGCGGAGCTCCTGCTCGCCAACATGGCCGCGAAACTCAAATCCATCGTCCAGCCCGATAACGCGCTGGTAGGCATCCACAGCGGTGGCGTCTGGATCATGGAGCGCCTGTTGCCTGCGCTGGGCATGGATCTGGCGCAGGGCAAGCTCGACGTCTCGTTCTACCGCGACGATTTCAACCAGCGCGGTCTGCATCACGAGCCGAAGCCGTCCGAGATCCCGTTCGATGTCGAAGGCAAGCACATCGTGCTGATCGACGACGTCTTCTACACCGGCCGCACCATCCGCGCCGCCATGAACGAGCTGTTCGATTACGGGCGGCCAGCGAGCATCTCGCTGGCCGTATTGATCAACCGCGGCGGCCGCGAACTGCCGATCACGCCACAGATCACTGCCCACGACATGACCCTGCCGCCGGAACAGAACCTGCAATTGCAGCGCCATGATGACGGCCGCTTTTACCTGACCCTGGAAGAAAGTATCGGATGAGCATGAACAGACATTTGCCGGGATGGCATGACGCGCAAGGAGCCGTAAAGTGAGCAAGGCGAACGATCAAACGATGCGGTGCGCCATGCGCGTAACGCCATCGCAAGATGGATGCGGACCAGATGCGAAGGTGGCTGCGCATGCATAACCCGCAGTTGACCGAAGACGGTAAGCTCAAGCACCTGCTGTCGATCGAGGGCTTGCCCAAAACCATACTCAACCAGATCCTCGACACCGCCGAGTCCTTCGTCGGCGTCGCCGAGCGCGAAGTGAAAAAAGTCCCACTGCTACGCGGCAAGACGGTCTGCAATATCTTCTTCGAGAACAGCACACGCACCCGGACCACGTTCGAGATCGCTGCCAAGCGGCTGTCCGCGGACGTCATCAATCTCAACGTCAGCACCTCTTCGCAGTCCAAGGGAGAGACCATCCTCGACACCGTCGACAATCTCACGGCGATGCATGCGGACATGTTCGTCGTGCGCCACGCGCAATCCGGTGCCGCACATTTGATCGCACGCCATGTCGAACCGCACATCCATGTCATCAACGCCGGGGATGGTCGCCATGCGCACCCGACACAGGGTCTGCTCGACGTCTTTACCATCCGTCGCTTCAAGCCCGAGATGCACAACCTGCGTGTCGCCATCGTCGGCGACGTGCTGCACTCTCGCGTCGCCCGCTCAGAGATCCACGCCCTGACCACGCTGGGTGTGCCGGAAGTCCGCGTCATCGCGCCCAAGACCTTGCTGCCGCACGATGTGGAGAAACTCGGCGTGCAGGTGTTCCACGACATGGAGGCCGGTTTGCGCGGCGTCGATGTGGTGATGATGCTGCGCCTGCAGAACGAACGCATGACCGGCGCGCTGCTGCCCAGCGCGCAGGAGTATTTCAAGACCTACGGCCTGACGCCGCAAAAGCTGGCACTGGCGAAGCCGGATGCCATCGTCATGCATCCGGGCCCCATGAATCGCGGCGTCGAGATCGACTCGGCAGTCGCTGATGGCCGTCAGTCGGTGATCCTGCCGCAAGTCACCTATGGCATCGCCGTCCGCATGGCCGTCATGTCGATACTCGCAGGGAATTAAGCATGAAGATCCATATCAAGAACGGCCGGCTGATCGACCCCAGTAACGGCATCGACGAACAGCGCGACCTCTATATCGCCGCCGGCAAGATCGTCGGCCTCGGCCAGTCGCCGAGTGGCTTCGTCCCCAACCAGGTCATCGACGCCAGCGGCCTCGTCGTCTGCCCTGGATTGGTCGACCTATCCGCCCGCTTACGTGAACCTGGCTTCGAATACAAGGCGACGCTGGAAAGCGAGATGCGCGCAGCCAATGCCGGTGGCGTCACCAGCCTCGCCTGCCCGCCAGACACCGATCCGGTACTTGATGAGCCGGGCCTGGTGGAGATGCTCAAACATCGGGCCAAACAACTCAATATGGCGCATGTCTATCCTCTGGGCGCGCTAACCCGTCAGTTGGAAGGCCAGCACCTGACCGAGATGTGCGAATTGACCGAAGCCGGTTGTGTCGGTTTCTCGCAAGCCGATGTCGCCATCATCGACACTCAGGTGTTGTGGCGTGCCATGCAATACGCGGCCACCTTCGGGTTCACGGTCTGGTTGCGGCCGGAAGAACCCTACCTGGCCAGAAACGGCGTTGCCCATGATGGCGAGATCGCCGCCCGGCTCGGTTTACGCGGCATCCCAGCCGCAGCCGAGACGCTCGCGCTGGCG
>CAMLMA010000033.1 GCA_946481065.1 uncultured Nitrosomonadales bacterium | reverse complement strand
CGCGTGCGCAGCTATCACGAGAAGCAGCTCATGTCGTCCTGGACCTATACCGAAGACGACGGCACCTTGCTTGGCCAGCAAGTCACCTCGCTCGACCGCGTTGGTCTCTACGTGCCGGGCGGCAAGGCCGCTTATCCGTCTTCAGTGCTCATGAACGCCATCCCGGCCAAGGTCGCGGGTGTGCAGGAGCTCATCATGGTCGTGCCGACGCCAGGCGGCGAGAAGAATGCGCTGGTGCTGGCCGCCGCTGCGGTCTGTGGTGTCGATCGTGTATTCTGCATCGGTGGTGCCCAGGCTGTTGGCGCGCTGGCATATGGCACGCAGACCGTGCCGCAGGTGGACAAGATCGTCGGACCGGGTAACGCTTATGTTGCGGCAGCCAAGCGCCGTGTGTTTGGTGTGGTTGGTATCGACATGGTGGCCGGGCCGTCCGAGATCCTGGTCATCTGCGATGGCAAGACCAACCCCGACTGGATCGCCATGGACCTGTTCTCGCAAGCCGAGCACGATGAACTGGCGCAAGCTATCCTGTTGTCCCCGGACGCGGCTTTCCTCGATCAAGTCAAAGCCAGCATTGACCGTCAGGTGGAAGAGATGCCGCGCAAGGACATCATCCGCACTTCACTGGAAAGTCGAGGTGCGCTGATCCAGGTGCGCGATCTGGAAGAGGCGGCGAAGATCTCCAACTACATCGCGCCGGAACATCTCGAGTTGTCGGTCGATGAACCGCTCGCCTTCAGCAAGAAGATCAAGCATGCGGGGGCCATCTTCATGGGGCGCGATACCTGTGAGTCGCTGGGAGATTACTGCGCCGGCCCGAACCATGTATTGCCGACTTCGCGTACGGCGCGGTTCTCGTCGCCACTGGGCGTCTATGATTTCCAGAAGCGCTCCAGCCTGATCATGGTCTCGGCCGATGGCGCACAGAAGCTGGGCAAGGTCGCTGCTACTCTGGCATACGGTGAAGGGTTGCAAGCCCACGCACGCTCTGCCGAGTATCGCTTAAAAGACTGACATAACGACAGACAGACACAGATGCACACGGATATGAATCATCTTCCATGTTTGTGCGCCAGGAGCGGCGCGATCTGTGTTTATTCGTGTTCATCCGTGGTGGATCGCAATGAGTAAATTCTGGAGCCCGGTCGTTCATCAGCTGACGCCTTATGTGCCGGGTGAGCAGCCGAAGCTCGACAACCTGGTCAAGCTCAACACCAACGAGAATCCCTACGGCCCAAGCCCCAAGGTGCTGGAGGCCTTGCGCGAGCAGGTCGGTGACAGCCTGCGTCTGTACCCTGACCCGAATGCGGATCAGCTGCGCGCAGCTATCGCTGACTTTCATGGTTTGCAGCCACAGCAGGTATTTGTCGGCAATGGGTCGGACGAAGTGCTGGCGCATGTGTTTATGGCGCTGCTGAAGCATGACGCGCCGCTGCTGTTCCCGGACATCACCTATAGTTTCTACCCGGTATATGCCGGACTGTATGGGATCGATTACCTGACGGTCCCGCTGACCCAGGATTTTCAGATCCGTATCGACGACTATCTACGCCCTAACGGCGGCATCATCTTCCCCAACCCCAATGCCCCCACGGGATGCCCGCTGGCGCTGACCGAGATCGAGCGGTTGCTGCAGGCCAATCGCGACACAGTCGTCGTCGTCGACGAAGCCTATGTCGATTTCGGCGCGGAATCAGCCGTCAGTCTTGTGCAACGCTATCCGCAGTTGCTAGTGACGCACACCTTGTCCAAGGCCCGCTCGCTGGCGGGTCTGCGTGTCGGATATGCCATTGGCCATCCCGAACTCATCGAGGCGCTGGTCAGAGTCAAGGATAGTTTCAATTCCTACCCGCTGGATCGCTTCGCCCTGGCCGGCGCGACCGCAGCCATGCGGGATCGGGCCTACTTCGAAGAGACGTGCCGTAAGGTCATGGCTTCACGTGAAGGCCTGGTGGCGGATCTTGAATCCCTGGGTTTCGACGTGCTGCCTTCAGCCGCCAATTTCATCTTTGCCCGGCATCCGCAGCGTGACGGTGCTGATCTCGCGGCCAAGTTGCGCGAGCGCAATATCATCATTCGCCATTTCCGCTATCCGGCACGCATCGCGCCGTTCCTGCGTATCACGATCGGTACGGATGCCCAGTGCCAGCTGCTGACCCAGGCCCTACGGGCGATCCTGCAGTCGACTGACTGATTGTTTAATGCAGTCAAAAGCAGTAAAGTGCCGGCATGATGGAAGCAAGCGGCTGAAAGTAAAAACCAACTTCCACTAAAATGCAGAAAAAATGTATGATAACGCGGTTATTTACAGCATAACCTCATAACCTTGTAACCAATTGAGTGGAGGAAGTATCGTGGCACAAACCCAAATGGCATTAGATTCGCTGGATTTCGACGCAACCGTAGCCCTGGCTGAGAAAGTTGCGCCACACGTGGACATCCTGGAAATCGGTACCCCATGCATCAAGCACAATGGTATCGAACTGCTGAAGACGCTGCGCGCCAAGTTCCCTAAGAACAAGATCCTGGTCGACCTGAAGACCATGGACGCTGGTTACTACGAAGCTGAGCCTTTCTACAAGGCCGGTGCTGACATCTGTACCGTTCTGGGCACCGCTGACCTGGGCACCATCAAGGGTGTGGTCGATGTCGCCAACAAGTACGGCAAGGAAGCACAAGTCGACCTGATCAACGTCAGCGACAAGGCTGCCCGTACCAAGGAAGTGGCCAAGCTGGGCGCACACATCATCGGCGTGCACACCGGTCTGGACCAACAAGCTGCTGGTCAAACCCCATTCGCCGACCTCGGCCTGATCACCGGCCTGAACACTGGTCTCAAGGTCTCCGTTGCAGGTGGCGTGAAGCCGGCAACCGTTGGTCAAGTGCGCGACGCGGGTGCAGATATCATCGTTGCTGGCGCTGCCATCTACGGTGCTGCTGACCCAGCTGCTGCTGCTGCTGAAATCACCTCGCTGGCTCGTGGTGGCAGCACTGGTGGTGGTCTGTTCGGTTGGCTGAAGAAGCTGTTCAGCTAAATCGCGTACCTGTCTTACCTTCGAACCGCCGCAAGACGATCAAAAGTTTTGCGGCGGTTTTAGTTTGTTCAATCAATTAGTAGTAAAATTAAAATTATGCGTACCGCCGAAGTCAGCCGTAACACCCTGGAAACTCAAATCGCCGTCTCCATCAATCTGGATGGCACGGGCGTATCCAACCTTTCCAGTGGCCTTGGCTTTCTCGACCACATGCTCGACCAGATCGCCCGCCACGGCATGATGGATATCAACGTCGAAGCCAAGGGCGATCTGCATATCGATGCGCACCACACGGTAGAGGATATCGGCATCACGCTGGGGCAGGCCTTCACCAAGGCGCTTGGCGACAAGAAGGGCCTGCGCCGCTATGGTCATGCCTACGTGCCGCTCGACGAGGCCTTGTCGCGCGTCGTACTGGATATCTCCGGACGTCCGGGCCTGGAGTTCGGCGTCGAATTCAGTCGGGCGCGGATCGGTGACTTTGACGTCGATCTCATTCATGAATTCTTCCAGGGCTTCGTCAATCACGCCTTGGTGACTTTGCACATCGATAACCTGCGTGGCGATAACGCCCACCATCAGGCTGAGACGATCTTCAAGGCCTTTGGTCGCGCGCTGCGCGTCGCGGTCGAAATCGACCCGCGCATGGCCGGCATCATGCCTTCGACCAAGGGTTCGCTATAGTCTTCTCGGTTTCCTGACAGCTCATGATAGATATCGCAGTAGTTGATTACGGCATGGGCAATCTGCGTTCCGTGTCCAAGGCGCTGGAGCATGTCGCTCCCGATAAATCCGTGCTCGTGACCAGCGATCCGAAGCAGATCGCCGCTGCCGCGCGGGTGGTTTTCCCGGGCCAGGGCGCCATGCCGGATTGCATGCGGGAACTGGATGCCCGCGGCCTGCGTCAGGCCGTGATCGACGCTTCTGCCAGTAAGCCCTTCCTCGGTATCTGCATCGGATTGCAATTGCTATTCGAGCACAGCGAAGAAGGCGATGCGGATGGACTGGGTATCCTGCCCGGCCGCGTGGTTCGGTTCGTCGCCCAGGATATGCATGATGCGGCGGGCGCCAAGCTCAAGGTGCCGCACATGGGTTGGAACGAGGTCTACCAGACCCGACCGCATCCGCTCTGGCAGGATATCGAGGACGGTGCGCGTTTCTATTATGTGCATAGTTATCATGTGGTGCCGGCAGACCTGGCCATTGAGGCCGGTTACACCGAGTACCCCAAGCGCTTTACCTGTGCAGTGGCGCAGGATAATATTTTTGCTGTGCAGTTCCATCCGGAAAAGAGTCATGTTGCCGGCCTGCAACTCCTGTCGAACTTCGTGCGATGGACGCCCTGAGTACCAGTGTCACGCTTAACTAACCTACAAAAAATATCATGCTGATTATCCCTGCCATCGATCTCAAGGACGGACACTGCGTTCGACTCAAACAAGGACTTATGGAAGACGCTACGGTGTTCTCCGAGGACCCGGGCGCCATGGCGCGCCATTGGGTGGATCAGGGTGGCAAGCGCTTGCATCTCGTCGACCTGAACGGTGCATTCGCCGGCAAGCCCGTCAACGAAGGCGCCATCAAGGCCATCGTCGATGCGGTAGGTGGTGATATCCCGATTCAGCTTGGCGGCGGTATCCGAGACCTCGAAACCATCGAGCGTTACCTCGATGACGGTATCAGCTATGTCATCATCGGCACTGCTGCGGTGAAAAGCCCCGGATTCCTGCACGAAGCCTGCTACGCGTTCCCGGGTCAGATCATGGTCGGGCTCGATGCCAAGGACGGCAAGGTGGCGGTTGACGGCTGGTCGAAATTGACCGGACATGACGTCATCGACCTTGCCAAGAAGTTCGAAGATTACGGTGTGGAAGCCGTGGTCTATACCGACATCGGCCGCGATGGCATGCTCACGGGCGTCAACATCGAAGCGACGGTGGCGCTGGCACAGGCGCTCACCATCCCTGTCATCGCCAGTGGCGGCATCACCAACCTGGATGACGTCAAGCGTTTGTGCGCCGTCGAGCAGGAAGGTGTCATCGGCGCCATCACTGGCCGCGCCATCTACGAAGGCACGCTGGATTTTTCTGCTGCGCAGAAACTCGCTGATGAACTCAATCCCTGAGCGCTGCTTGTCCCGTGCCGATGATGCGCCGCGCTGCGATCAGGGCCATGTTGCGGGTCGATGCAAGGAATGGTTTTTCCAGCTCACCATGGCCTGTCCTCGAAAGGCCGTGACTGAATGTTAGCCAAACGCATCATTCCCTGTCTGGATGTGACCGATGGGCGTGTGGTCAAAGGTGTCAATTTCCTCGAGTTGCGTGATGCGGGCGATCCGGTCGAGATCGCCAAGCGCTATGATGACCAGGGGGCGGATGAGATCACTTTCCTCGATATCACGGCCAGTTCGGACAACCGCGGCCTGCTACTGGGGATCATCGAACAGGTGGCATCGCAGGTCTTCATTCCCTTGACGGTCGGCGGTGGCGTGCGCGAGGTCGAGGATGTGCGTCGCTTGCTCAACGCTGGCGCAGACAAGGTCAGCATCAATACTTCTGCCGTGCTTAACCCCCAGCTGGTAGCCGATGCGGCAGCAAGATTCGGTTCGCAATGCATCGTGGTGGCGATCGACGCCAAGCAAGTCGGCGACCACTGGGAAGTGTTCACGCACGGCGGTCGCAAGGCGACCGGCATCGACGCGGTCGAATGGGCAAAAAAGATGGTCGCGCTCGGCGCAGGCGAGTTGCTTGTGACGAGCATGGATCGAGACGGCACCCGGATCGGGTTCAATCTTCCGCTGAATCGTGCGATCAGTGATGCGGTCGATGTGCCGATCATCGCGTCAGGCGGTGTCGGCAACCTCCTGCATCTGGTGGAAGGTGTGCAGGAAGGCGGCGCAGACGCGGTGCTGGCTGCCAGCATCTTCCATTATGGCGAATTTACGGTGCGACAAGCCAAGGAATATATGCGGGATCACGGGATCGAGGTCAGGCTATGAGTACAAACGATGCCACGGTTTGGCTGGATAAGATCCAATGGTCAGCAGACGGCCTGGTACCGGTCATCGCACAGGAACACGGCAGCGGCAAGGTGCTGATGTTCGCCTGGATGAATCGTGAAGCGCTCAAGCTCACGGCTGACACCGGTACGGCGGTCTACTGGTCCCGGTCACGCCACAGGTTATGGCATAAGGGCGAGGCGTCCGGCCATGTGCAGCAAGTGCGCGAGATCCGTCTGGATTGTGACGAGGATGTGGTCTTATTGAGTGTCGAACAGGTTGGCGGTATCGCTTGCCATACCGGCCGCCAGAGTTGTTTCTTCCAGAAACTTGACCAGGGCGAATGGGTCACTGACCAGCCTGTGATCAAGGACCCGAAAGAGATCTATCATCATGAATGACGTTCTGAATCGTCTGGCCGAGCTGCTGGAGCAGCGCAAGTCTGCGGACCCACAGTCTTCGTATGTGGCGAAGTTGTACGCAAAGGGTATGGACAGCATCCTGAAAAAGGTGGGCGAGGAAGCCGCTGAAACCATTATCGCTGCCAAGGATGGCGATCGCGAGCAGATCATCTATGAGACGGCTGATCTCTGGTTCCATACACTGGTGATGCTTGCCAAGGCAGGCTTGGGCCCAGAAGATGTACTCAAAGAGCTGGCACGTCGCGAAGGCTTGTCCGGCCTCGACGAAAAAGCGAGTCGCAAGGAGTAGCGCATGGCTGATGATTGTATCTTCTGTAAGATTGTCAAAGGTGACATCCCCTCGAACAAGGTGTACGAGGACGAAACGTTGATCGCTTTCCATGACATCCGGCCGATCGCACCCGTACATTTCATGATCGTTCCCAAGCAGCATGTGGCTGGCTTGAGTGATTGTGGTCCTGAGCACAAAGAGGTGCTGGGCCAGATATTGTTGTTGGCGCCGAAGCTGGCGGAGAAGCAGGGGCTGAAGGGCTTCCGCACCATGATCAATACCGGCCGTGAAGGCGGGCAAGAGGTGTTCCACCTCCATGTTCACGTATTCGGCGGCGGCAATACTTTACCTAAAACCTGAGCGCGCAAGACACAAGGAGAACCACATGGGTTCATTTAGCATTTGGCATTGGTTGATCGTTCTACTCGTGGTGGTGCTGATCTTCGGCACCAAGAAGCTGCGTAATATCGGTAGCGATGTCGGTGGCGCCGTCAAGAACTTCAAGGACGCCATGAAAGACGAGAGCAGCAGCCCGAAACTGGACGACAGCGCTAGCAGTCGCACCGTCGAAGGTGAAGTGACCGAAAAAACTCGGCAGTAGCCAGCACTTTGTTTGACGTCGCCTTTTCTGAACTGGTCGTCATCTTCGTCGTGGCGCTCATCGTCATCGGCCCTGAGCGGCTGCCCAAAGTCGCGCGCATGCTGGGCGCCCTGGCTGGACGTATGCAGCGCTATGTCGGGCAGGTGAAAGCGGATATCGAGCGGCAGATCCAGTTCGAGGACCTGCAAAAGCTGCAGCAGGAGATCAAGGATGGCGCGAATACCATACACGCCAAGGTCGAGCAGACCCAGGGTGCGCTGTTCGAGGGGCGGCATGAGATACAGCGTGCCGTCGACGAGATGCCGACGACCCCGGCAGCCAAGCCTGTCTTGCCAGACGATGCCAAGCCGTAAACAGCCATCTTGAATCCGACAGATACCTTTCTTTCGCACCTGATCGAATTGCGCGACCGGCTGCTGCGGGTCGTGGTCGGATTGGTGCTGGTCTTCATAGCCCTGTTCCCGTTCGCCAACGATATCTATACCTTGCTGGCGCAACC
This sequence comes from uncultured Nitrosomonadales bacterium, assembly GCA_946481065.1. Next base: position 7,072 of record CAMLMA010000033.1, on the reverse strand, counting down.
GCTACTCGCCAAGCTACCGAGCGGCGGTCAAATGATCGCGACAGCGGTGACGACCCCTTTCTTCATCCCGATGAAAGTCGCCATGTTGGCGGCTTTCGTCATCTCTCTGCCTCATACCCTCTATCAGATGTGGGCCTTTGTCGCGCCTGGTCTGTATGCGCATGAGCGTCGCTTCGTCATCCCGCTGGTATTTTCCAGTACGCTCTTGTTCCTGGCTGGCATGGCCTTCGCCTACTTCCTGGTGTTCCCAGTGGTATTTGGTTTCCTGACCGGTGTCGCACCACAAGGGGTGGCCGTGATGACGGATATCGGTAACTACCTGGATTTCGTCATGACATTGTTCATGGCATTCGGATTGGCATTCGAGGTGCCGGTGGCAGTCGTGTTACTGGTCTATTTCGATATGGTGAAGATCGAGTCCCTGCGCGAGGGGCGCGCCTACGTCATCGTTGGCGCGTTCATCCTGGGGGCCATCTTTACGCCGCCAGATGTCATTTCGCAATGCATGCTGGCGATCCCGCTCTGGCTGCTGTATGAGGCAGGCATCCTGGTCTCCACCTTGATACGACGCAAGACACCCTCTATCGCCGGTTAGCCCGCGTCATTCCATCATGCGTGCAAGCTGGGGTTTCGGTCGTTTACCGATGGTGACCGTGACGCGCATCTCCTGCTGATCGCGCATGATTTTCAGCACAGACTTGCGCTCCGGTTTCAGGCTGGAGATCAGGTTGAGCATGGTCGAGCTGTCCAGCACTTCGCGTCCATCGATCTCCAGCAGGACATCGCCCGGACGCAGGCCCGCACGATAGGCCGGACTATTGGGCAGGATGCCCGCGATCAACGAACCACTGGTTTGCTTCAGGTGGAAGGACTCGGCCAGTTCCGGCGTGATGTCCTGGGCTTCGATCCCGATCCAGCCACGGGTCACGCTGCCCTTGCGGATGATCTGTTCCATGACTTGCTTGGCCAGGCTGACGGGAATCGCGAAGCCGATGCCCATGGAGCCGCCACTACGCGAATAGATCGCGCTATTGATGCCGACCAGATTGCCTTCGGCGTCGATCAACGCACCGCCGGAGTTGCCGGGATTGATCGGCGCATCGGTCTGGATGAAATTCTCGAAGGTATTGATGCCCAGATGATTGCGCCCTACCGCGCTGATGATGCCCTGGGTGACAGTCTGGCCGACGCCGAAGGGATTGCCGATGGCGAGTACCACATCGCCGACATTGACGTTCTCGGCGCGCGCCAGCGTGATAGAGGGCAGATCCTTCACATCCACCTTGAGCACGGCCAGATCGGTTTCCGGGTCGGTGCCGACCACGCGTGCGGGCATCGTGCGGCCATCTGCCATGGCTACTTCGATCTCATCGGCGGCCTCGATCACGTGATGATTGGTCAGGATCAGGCCCTGACTGCTGACGATGACGCCAGATCCAAGGCTGTTCTCACGCTGTGGTTGGTCATCGAGCTGATCGCCGAAGAAATGCCGGAATAACGGGTCATCGAGGAACTGCTGGTGCGGATTGGCTGTGGCGTTCTTGCTTGTGAAGATGTTGACCACAGCCGGCATGGCCTTTTTTGCCGCTTGGCTATAAGAGCCGACGACCGGACTGGTCTTGCTGGGTTCGGCTTCCTGCATGACCACGGTCTTGTCCTGCCGGGGCAGCAGGTTCGGATAGAAGGTCTGGGTCACGAACAGGACGCCGAGACTGATGGTCACAGTCTGTGCAAAAATGAGCCAAAGTTTTTTCATATGGAGTGAAGTTATCAGGTTGCTGGTGAATGTCCAGTATCGACCCGTACACGGTCGGGCGTGACGCCAATGCTGGAAATGGACCAAAGATTACGCATGGATATGCGGGGTTTAGATCTCGCTGAGATGAATGATATATGGGTAAAAGGTCATGAAAATACAAGAGCTAATCGATTATACCGGACAAATTCTGCAGGTTGAGCGCTTCCGCGATTATTGCCCGAACGGCTTGCAAGTCGAAGGCCGGCAGGAAGTGCACAAGATCGTCAGCGGTGTCACCGCCAGTATGTCGCTGCTTGAGGCCGCTCAGGCAGCGGGCGCCGATCTCATCCTCGTGCATCATGGCTATTTCTGGCGCAATGAGCCGCCTGAGGTGACCGGCATCAAGCGCAAGCGCTTGAAATTCCTGTTGCAACACGATCTGAATCTTGCGGCTTATCACCTCCCGCTGGACGCCCATCCCGAGTTCGGTAACAACGTGCAGCTCGGGCAGGTGATGGGATTTGACGTTCAGCGATGGCTGGGCGACCCTGCCATCGTTGCCTGTGCGGAGCTGCAGCAGCCCATGGCGCTGGGGGATCTGGGTCAACGTATCGCCACTCGCCTGCAACGCTCACCGCTGGTGATCGGAGACGCGAAAGGTGTGGTCAAGCGGATCGCCTGGTGCACGGGCGCTGCGCAGTCGTACATGGAGACCGCAATCCACGCCGGGGTCGACGTCTTCGTCAGCGGCGAGATCTCGGAACAGACCGTGCATCTGGCGCGAGAGTCCGGCGTCGCCTACATTGCGGCCGGGCATCATGCGACTGAACGCTACGGCGTGCAGGCGTTAGGACAACACCTCGCAGACCGGTTCGGTCTCGATCACAGCTTCGTCGATATCGATAACCCCGTATAAATACCGTTCTGGGCCAAACACCTGTTTAAGTTTTGCGGCGAAAAAGGTAAAATGCCGGGTTTGAATCAATCAACATCAATCGCACCAGATTAAGGGAATGTGATGGCAAATCAACCAGTGGACCATGGTAAGCGACGTTTCCTCGTTGCCGCCACCACGGTCGTAGGCGGCACCGCCGCCGCCGCAGTAGCGGTACCTTTCGTATCCAGCATGTTGCCGAGCGAGCGAGCCAAAGCGGCCGGCGCGCCAGTCCAGATCGATATCAGCAAGGTGGAATCGGGCGCCATGATCACGGCAGAGTGGCGCGGCAAGCCGGTATGGATCATCAACCGCTCACCAGAGATGCTGGCGAACCTCGCCAATCACGACGACAGGCTGACCGACCCCAAGTGTGCGGTGACCACTCAGCAACCTGCCTACTGTAACAACCCATCGCGTTCCATCAAGCCTAACCTCATGGTGCTGGTCGGCATCTGCACCCACCTGGGGTGTTCGCCTTCGCCAAAGCTGCAGGCCAGTGGCGATATGGGTGCTGACTGGCCGGGCGGCTTCCTGTGCCCTTGCCATGGCTCCAAGTTCGACCTGGCTGGTCGCGTGTTCAATGGCTCGCCGGCTCCGATCAACCTGGTAGTGCCGCCGCACAAGTATCTGAGCGATACCTTGCTGCTGGTGGGCGAAGATGAGAAAGGTGCTGCATAACATGGCGAACAATCTGCAAAAATATGCCGCTGGCGCACTGGGCTGGATCGATGAGCGCTTCCCGCTTACCGCCAACTGGAAAGCGCATCTCTCAGAATACTACGCGCCCAAGAACTTCAATTTCTGGTATTTCTTCGGCTCTCTGGCGCTGCTGGTGCTGGTGCTACAGATCATCACGGGTATCTTCCTGACCATGCATTACAAGCCCGATGCCGAAATGGCGTTCGGGTCTGTCGAATACATCATGCGGGATGTCCCCTGGGGCTGGCTGATCCGTTACATGCATTCCACCGGTGCGTCCATGTTCTTCGTCGTGGTCTACCTGCACATGTTCCGCGGCCTGATCTACGGCTCCTATCGTAATCCACGTGAGCTGATCTGGCTGTTCGGCCTGGCCATCTTCCTGGCGTTGATGGGCGAGGCCTTCTTCGGCTATCTCCTGCCATGGGGGCAGATGTCCTACTGGGGTGCGCAGGTGATCGTCAACCTGTTCGCGACGATCCCGTTCATCGGTCCGGATGTCGCGGAGTGGCTGCGTGGTGACTTCCTGGTATCGGATGCGACGCTTAACCGCTTTTTCGCGTTCCATGTGATTGCCTTGCCGCTGGTGCTGCTGGGTCTGGTGGCGGCTCACATCGTCGCTTTGCATGAGGTGGGTTCCAACAACCCGGATGGCGTCGAGATCAAGAAACACAAGGATCCCAAGACCGGCATTCCGCTCGATGGCATTCCATTCCACCCCTACTACACGGTCAAGGATATCGTCGGTGTGTCCGTCTTCCTGATCGTCTTCTCCGCGATCGTGTTCTTCGCGCCGGAGATGGGTGGCTATTTCCTGGAGGCCAACAACTTCGTCCCGGCCGATCCGTTCAAGACGCCGCCACATATCGCGCCGGTCTGGTATTTCACCCCTTACTATTCCATCTTGCGTGCCGTGCCGCCGCTCTTCAATTCCCAGTTCCCTGGTGTTGCGGCGATGGGTCTGTCGGTGGTGATCTTTGCCGCCTTGCCATGGCTGGATCGTAGTCCTGTGAAATCCATCCGATATCGCGGTAATGTCTACAAGACGTGGTTGGCCGTATTCGTCATCAGCTTCATCGTCCTCGGGTACCTCGGTACCGTACCTTCGACGGTTTGGGGCACCTTTGACACCGCGATCTTCCTCGTCGGCGGCGCTGACCGTGCGACTGTGGTGGCGCGGATCGCTACCGTCGCGTATTTCCTGTTCTTCATCCTGATGCCTTGGTATACGCGGATCGATAAAACCAAACCTGTGCCAGAAAGGGTGACCGGATAATGAAAAAGTTCTTGTTGTTGCTGGTTTTTCTGCCGGTGATGGCGTTTGCCTCCGAAGAGACCGTCCATCTGGATCATGCGCCTATCGATCCGGACAATCAGGCATCCTTGCAGCGCGGTGCCAGGACCTTCGTCAACTATTGCCTGAGCTGTCACAGCGCGGCTTACATGCGCTACAACCGCCTGCGCGATATCGGCTTGTCCGAGGCGCAGATCAAGGACAATCTGCTGTTCGCCGGCGAAAAGGTGGGCGAGACCATGAAGGTGGCCATGCCGCGCGTCAATGCCAAGGCCTGGTTCGGCGCGGCACCGCCCGATCTGTCGGTCGAGGCGCGCGCGCGAACGGCCGACTGGCTCTATAGTTACCTGCGCGGCTTCTACCGCGATGACACGCGGCCGACCGGCTGGAACAACGTGGTCTTCGACAAGGTGGCCATGCCGCATGTCCTGTGGCAACTGCAGGGCCAGCAGATCCTCAAGACCGAAGAGCTGGCGGATGCCGACGGTCACGTAACGCACATGCACAAGCTGGTGCTGGACAAGCCAGGCCTGATGTCGACGGCAGAATACGATCAGACCATCGCCGATCTGGTGAATTATCTGGTCTATATGTCCGAGCCCGGCAAGCCATTGCGCATGGAGCTGGGTCTGGTCGTGCTGCTGTTCCTGAGTCTGCTCTTTGTCGTTGCGTTCTACCTCAAGAAAGAGTTCTGGAAAGACATACATTAATCGAAGTGCTACGGGAGTTGCCGCGTTCGCGGCACGCTCCCTTTTTTGCTTTATAGCGAGTAGGAAACCAAAATCATGATGACCTTATATTCAGGCACTACCGACCCTTACAGCCATCGTTGCCGTATCGTCCTGTTCGAGAAGGGCATGGATTTCCAGGTGATCGATGTCGACCTGGCCAACAAGCCCGAGGATCTGGCTGTCATCAATCCGCACAATGAGGTGCCTGTGCTGGTCGAGCGCGACCTGGTGTTGCAGGAAGCCAATATCATCAACGAATACATCGATGAGCGCTTCCCGCATCCGCAACTGATGCCTGCTGACCCTGTGATGCGTGCCCGTGCGCGCCTGTTCCTGCATAACTTTGAGCAGCAGCTGTTCGCACACATCAAGGACATCGAATCCGGCAATCAGAAAGCGGCTGACAAGGCGCGCGCCACCATCCGCGACAACCTGACGCAGATCGTGCCCCTGTTCAGCAAGCAACAATACATTCTGGGCGATGAGTTCTCCATGCTCGACGTGGCGATTGCCCCCCTGCTCTGGCGCCTGGGCCACTACGGCATCGAGTTGCCCAAGCAGTCCGCGCCTTTACTTAAATATGCGGAGCGTATATTCTCTCGCCCGGCTTATATCGAGGCGATGACGCCGTCCGAAAAGGCGATGCGCAAATAGACATGAGCGAGCCAGCTTCCAGCAAGCCATACCTGGTGCGTGCATTGCACGAGTGGTGTATGGATAACGCGCTCACGCCCCACTTGCTGGTTAAGGTGGATGGCCGGACACGCGTGCCGCTGGCTTATGTGAAAGATGGCGAGATCGTTCTCAATCTGAGCTACAGCGCGACCAAGGGCCTGAATATCGAGAACGAGGCGATCTCGTTCTCGGCAAGATTCGGTGGAGTCTCGCAGAACTTATATATACCGATGTCGGCTGTGCGTGGCATTTTTGCCCGCGAGAATGGCCAGGGCATGTTCTTCGAGGTCGAGGCGGAGTCAACGGAATCGGTAGAGGGCGTCAGTGATGCCGAGCGGGGCGGCGATGATGAGCCGCCCAAGCCCAGCAGGCCGACCCTCAAAGTAGTGAAGTGATCTGAAGCGTCAGTTGCAATAGAGGCAAATGCCGGATTAGCTCAGTTGGTAGAGCAGCTGATTTGTAATCAGAAGGTCGTTGGTTCGATTCCGACATCCGGCACCAAAAGTTATACCCGGTAATGCGTTTGACAGCATGTCAAATTATCAGCATAATCTTGGGTTCGGTTTGGAGAGGTGGCCGAGTGGTTAAAGGCGACGGACTGTAAATCCGTTCTCTCTGAGTACGAAGGTTCGAATCCTTCCCTCTCCACCAAACTGCATTACAAGATTTAGAGCCAGAAGGCGTTGGTTAGCGGGCATGCGGGTGTAGCTCAGTTGGTAGAGCACTTGCCTTCCAAGCAAGATGTCGCGAGTTCGAACCTCGTCGCCCGCTCCAGATAAGTTTGAATAATAGTTAAGCGCCCATGTGGCTCAGTGGTAGAGCACTCCCTTGGTAAGGGAGAGGTCGCGGGTCCGATTCCCGCCATGGGCACCAAATTTACGGTGCCGAACAGAGCAGCGCACCATTTCATTAACTTGATAGAAGTCAGTTAAAGGACACGGTTATGGCAAAAGGCAAATTTGAGCGGACGAAGCCGCACGTTAACGTAGGCACGATTG
>CAMLMA010000032.1 GCA_946481065.1 uncultured Nitrosomonadales bacterium | reverse complement strand
ATCGAGCTGTCGCATATCGCCAGCCACGGTCGTCTCCTCAAATGTTTTGAGTCGCTCCATGTTTTCAAGATCGATGCGACGCGGATAGACTTTGACGAGATTGTCACGCGGCGCTTCGGATTCCAGCTCAGGCTCGGTATCGCAGGCGAACACGATGCTAGGTACGCGGGTCTTGCCTGCCTGCGCGTAGAGATTGGTAACCAGATTGTCGGAGATGCCGGCCACCATCTTCGCCACCGTGTTGGAGGTGGCCGGAGCGATGACCAAGGTGTGATACTTCCCCTCATAGAACAATTCGACCGGTACGCTGCTTGCTGTCTTGTCCTGATACACGCGCCCAACCTGATGCTGGTAGCCGTACTGCTGCAGGATCTCTGCCGCCGCCTTGCTCAGATACAGATCGACGTTCTCGAGCCCATGGATGATGTCGAGACATTCGCGCAGATAGTGCCCGGAACCAGTCAGCGCCCAGGCTAGGCGCTTTTCTTCACTGGCTTTCATCAAGCGCCGAATGGGTGATGGATAACGATCGTTTCATCGCGCTCAGGACCAGTGGATACGATCGCGACCGGTACCTCGCACAGCGTTTCCAGTCGCTTCAGATAGGCCCGTGCGTTAGCCGGCAAGGCTTCCCACTGGCTGATGCCGAAAGTGCTTTCCGACCATCCCGGCAAGGTCTCGTAGATGGGTTTGCAGCGTGCGACATCATCTGCACCGACAGGGAGCATGTCCACGACTTTGCCATCGAGCTCATAGCCGGTACAGATATCGAGTTCCGCCAGTCCATCAAGTACATCCAGCTTGGTGATGCACAGTCCGGTCAACCCGTTGATGCGCGCCGAGCGACGCAAGGCCGCCGCATCGAACCAGCCACAGCGCCGTTTACGCTTGGTGACGGTACCGATCTCCCTGCCCTTGGTCGACATCTGGTAGCCCGGACAATCCTCGGTTTCGATATCGAGCTCGCTTGGGAATGGTCCGCCGCCGACCCGGGTGGTATAGGCCTTGGTGATGCCCAACACATAATGCAAGGCGTTGGGGCCAACGCCGGAGCCGGCCGAAGCTTGCCCCGAAACACAGTTGGAAGAAGTCACATAGGGATAAGTGCCATGGTCGACGTCGAGCAATGTCCCTTGGGCACCTTCGAACAGCAGGTTGTGCCCGGCCTTGTTGGCTTCGTACAAGGCTGCAGAAATATCTGCCACCATCGGGCGAAGCGCTTCTGCTTGCGACATCGACTTGGCAAGCTGAGCCTCGTAATCGGCAGGTTCGGCCCCCAGATGATGGGTTAGCACAAAATTATGGTAATCGAAGACTTCCTTCAATTTCTCGGCGAAACGCTCCGGATAAAACAGATCGTAGACGCGCAGCGCGCGGCGCGCGACCTTGTCTTCATAGGTCGGGCCGATACCCTTGCCCGTCGTTCCGATCTTCTTGTCGATGCCGCGTGCAGCTTCGCGCGCCTTGTCCAGTTTAACGTGACAATCGAGGATCAAGGGGCATCCCGGGCTGACTTTGAGGCGATCACGCACTTGGATGCCAGCTTTTTCAAGCCCGGCGATCTCGTCCAGCAGATGTCCGACATCAAGCACCACGCCATTACCGATGTAACAGATGATGCCTTCACGCACGGCACCTGACGGCACCAGATTGAGCTTGTACTCCTTCTGAGAAGCCCCTTGCCCGATCACGAGGGTATGACCGGCATTATGACCGCCCTGGAAGCGCACCACGCCTTGGGCATGATCGGTGAGCCAGTCCACGATCTTGCCTTTTCCTTCATCCCCCCATTGGGTGCCGATCACCACTACGTTCTTATGCATGCTTTCCCTACGATAACCTGATTGATCTGTTCGAAATTCAAAATGCGTTCAAAGTGCGCTGACTTGCCATTGGTCGTGGACTTTCACCAGCTGCCGGTCACAACCCAGCTCTGCGCGGTGCGCTTCGTGCCCGGGCAGTTCCTGGATCACAACCTCGCCCTGCTGACGTAACGCCTCGATCTTGTTGTCCAGCGCCGCATCACGGACCCCCGGCGCAAGGATGGCTGGCTTTCTCGTTGCGGGCGGGAGTGCAGTGACCACACCACGCAGGTCGAGACTGAACCCTGTCGCTGGTCGCGCGCGACCAAAAGCTGAGCCTACTTCATCATATCGCCCACCCAGGGCCAATGGCCCGGCGTAGCCTTGAGCATAAGCCGCGAACACGATACCGCTATGGTAGTGATAGCCGCGCAATTCAGAGAGGTCGAAACAAGGATCGACGCCGAGGTCGAGCAGCCTTTCCCCGACTTGCGCCAGGTCATCCAGCGCTCTGGCGATTTCGGCAGTGTGTGGCAAACGCTGCCGTGCGACCTCGATGACCTCAAGCCCACCGTTCAATTCGGTCAGGCTGCAAAGCGCATCTCGCGTGACAGGATCAAGATCACTGGCCAAGACACGCACAGCCGATTGATCTTTGCTTTGCAAAGCACCATAGAGCGCTTGCTCCAGCTGCCCCGATATCCTGTTCTGTCTGATGAGGTTACCGAATAACCCGACATGACTGAAGTCGATGTGCAGGGACTGGATCCCGATCGCCTGCAGGGCTTTGACCATGAGGCGCTGGATCTCGATATCGCTCTCCACACCGGCATGCCCGAACAGCTCAGCCCCGACCTGTAACGGCTCGCGCGTCTGGGCAAGCCCGTCAGGATTGGTGCGCAGCACACTGCCCGCATAGCAAAGCCGGCTCACCCCTTGGTGATTGAGCATGTGCGCATCGATGCGCGCTGTCTGCGGCGTGATATCGGCACGCACGCCCATGAGCCGACCTGTCAGCTGATCGACCACCTTGAAGGTTGCCAGATCCAGATCATGACCGACGCCGGTGATGAGTGACTCGAGGTATTCGAGCATGGGCGGAATGACATATTGATACCCGTGAACCTTGAACAGGTCGAGCAGTCGACGCCGAAGCTGTTCGATACGCTCGGCTTCAGCCGGCAACACATCTTCCAGATATTCGGGCAATAACCAGTTACGCATGGCAGTTATCTCAGAAAAAGCATGAGCAGAACACCGCCCAGCATCGACACCAAGCCGATGAATCGCAACTGGCCGTCCTTTAGCGCTGTCATGCGCTGGAAGGTCTGGCGCCAGGCTTTGGGCGCCAGCAGAGGCATGACGCCCTCAAGAATGAGCATGAGCGCGAAGGCGGTGAGTAAGGAGCTATTCAATGTCGCGCTGCGCTATTTTTTGCCGCCGGAGCTACGTAGATACTTGAAGAAATCGGAATCCGGTTCAAGCACAAACACATCAGACTTGTTCTTGAAGCTGTTCCTGTACGCTTCGAGACTGCGGTAGAACGCATAGAATTCCGGATTCTTGCCGTAGGCCTGCGCGTAGATCTCAGAGGCCTTGGCATCGCCTTCGCCCTTGATACGCTGGGCTTCACGGAAAGCTTCCGCGATGATGACTTCGCGCTGCTTGTCAGCATCGGCGCGAATCTTCTCCGCCGCACCGGCACCTTGTGAGCGCAACTCGTTGGCGACGCGCTTGCGTTCAGCTTCCATACGCTGATAGACGGATTCACTGACTTCTTGTGGCAGATCGACACGCTTCAGGCGCACATCCAGCACCTGGATGCCCATTTGGCGCGAATCACGGTCTGCACGCTGACGCAGGATCTCCATGATCTTGCTACGCTCGCCGGAAACCACTTCATGGATCGTGCGTTTGCCGAACTCTGCACGCAGGCCATCATTCACCGTTTGTGACAGGCGCCGCTCAGCCTGGAGCTCGTCGCCCTTGACCGACACATAATATTTCATCGGATCGACGATGCGCCACTTGACGAAAGAATCGACCAACACGTTTTTCTTCTCGCTGGTGAGGAACCGATCAGGCTCGACCCAATTGAGCGTGAGGATACGCTTGTCGAAATATCGCACGTTTTCGACCATCGGCACCTTGAAATACAGGCCTGGCTCCTTCTTCACCGAGACCACCTCACCCAGCCTGAACACCAGCGCATATTCGCGTTGATCTACCGTAAAGGCAGAGAGGCTGAGCAGCAGCAAGGCCGCGATGATGGTCAGCAGAATCGTTCCGAGGTTTTTCATCAATGCATCATTCATTATCGGCTCTCCCGCTCACGGCTTCGGAAAGCGTCGCGCGTACGTTGCGAGGGATCCTGTTCTGGCAGGACGGTATTTGGCATCACGGCCGATGGCGAGGTGGAACTATTGGTCGGCGGATTCGTGCCCGTGAGGCTCATGAGCTTGTCCAGTGGCAGATAGAGCAGGCTGTTCCCGCCCTTCTGGTCGACCACCACCTTGCTGACATTGCTCAGGATCTGCTCCTGCGCATCCAGGTAGAGGCGCTGGCGGGTGACTTCGGGGGCGCGCTGATATTGCGACAGCACCTGTTCGAAACGACTGGCGTTACCCTTGGCTTCATTCTCGACGCGCAATTTGTAGCCGGCGGCTTCTTCCAGCAAGCGCGAAGCAGTACCGCGCGCCTTAGGGATGACATCATTAGCGTAGGCTTGGCCTTCGTTCTTCTGGCGCTCAAGATCCTGACCTGCCTTCACGGCATCGTCAAAAGCTGCCTGCACCTGCTCTGGCGGCTGCGCGTTCTGCATGGTGACACTGACAATGTTGATGCCAGTGCTGTAACGGTCGAGGATATCTTGCATCAGCTTCTTGGCGCCTACAGCGATCTCTTCCCGTCCTTCGTACAAGGCGAAATCCATCTTGCTCTTACCGACGATCTCGCGAATGGCCGTCTCGGCGACGCCACGTACGGAATCCTCGGCACCACGATTATTGAACAATGTGTCTTCGACGTTCTTGAGGTTGTACTGGACCGCAAACTGCAGGTCGATGATGTTCTCGTCGTCAGTCAGCATGAGCGATTCACGCAGCTCCTTGCTACGCCCTGCGCCTCCCTCGGCCGAGCGGTAGCCCACTTCGATGGTGCGGACCTGCTCCATGTTGACCACCGTGACGCTCTCGATCGGGTACGGCATGTGCCAGCGCGGACCTGGCATCGTCGTCTCGACATGCTTGCCGAAACGCAAGACCACCCCGCGCGAGCCTTGGTCGACGATATAGAACCCGGTGGCGAACCAGATCAGGGCGATCAGCCCGATCACCGGCAGGATCGCGACGGCGCGGTTGTCAGGACTGGGCTGATTGCCCCCGCCCTGACGCCCGAACAGGCCACTGAGCTTGCGGCTGAATTGGCGCAGCACCTCGTCCAAATCGGGCGGTCCTTCGTTGTTGCGGTTGCCCCAGCCGGGATCGTTTGCCATGCATCAACTCCAAAACAATGATTAATCTATACCGCGATGTCAGGCCAGCTCGGAGTACTGTGCGGCCTGCTCTGCCAGGATCTGCTGATGTTCGGCCATCACCTGCCGCAAAAGGTGCATCCCTTCACCGGTTTTGGCCGAAACACGAACTTTGCAAATTCTACCATATTCATCGCGCTCCAGCCCCGGCTCCATGCCGACACGATCGATCTGGTTAAGCACCAGGACTTGCGGCACGCGAGAGGCCCCGATCTCATCCAGCACCTTGTTCACCTGCAGGATCTGCTCATCCCGGTTACCGCTCGCCGTATCGACGACGTGCAGAAGCAGATCGGCCTGGGCCGCTTCTTCCAGGGTCGCACCGAAAGCTTCGACCAATGCATGCGGCAACTGCTTGATGAAACCCACCGTATCGGATAGCACCACCGGCCCGGCTTCCGGTATGAATAGTTTGCGCGAGGTGGTATCGAGCGTCGCAAAGAGCTGGTCCGCAGCATAGACTCCAGATTGTGTCAGGCGATTGAACAAGGTGGATTTGCCTGCGTTGGTATAGCCGACCAGCGACACCGACATGACCTGCGAACGCCTGCGTGAACGGCGTTGCATGCCGCGCTGCTGCTTGAGTTTATCGAGCTTCTCGCGCAACTGCTTGACGCGCACGCGCAACATCCGGCGGTCCAGCTCGAGCTGAGTTTCACCCGGGCCGCCACGAACGCCGATACCCCCCTTTTGTCGCTCAAGGTGGGTCCAGCCACGCACAAGGCGCGTGGAAAGATGTTCGAGCTGCGCCAACTCGACTTGCAGCTTACCCTCATGGCTTTGGGCCCGCTGGGCGAATATATCGAGGATGAGTCCGGTACGGTCGACCACACGCGCCTCGAGCAAGCGTTCTAGATTACGTTGTTGCGAAGGCGTCAGGTCATGGTTGAACACGGCAATGTGGGCGTCCGCCGCTTTCATTTCACTGGATAGCTGTTCGGCCTTGCCACTACCGATGAAATACTTGGCATCCGGCTTGGGGCGGCGGCCCTGAACCACCCCTTTTACCTCAAGACCGGCACTGGTAACGAGCTGGTTCAACTCCAGAAGGCTATCCTCGTAATCCGGTTCGCCAAAATCGACGCTGACCAGGATAGCGGCGCTTCCGCCGCTCGGACGATCAAACATCGCGCATTAATCTTCGCTACTGTTGCTATGGGCTGGAGGGATACTGACGGCGCGGGCAGGCACGATGGTCGAAATGGCGTGCTTGTACACCATTTGGGTCACCGTGTTTTTCAACAGGATCACATACTGATCGAAAGAGTCGACCTGACCTTGCAGCTTGATCCCGTTGACGAGATAGATGGATACCGGCACATGTTCCTTGCGCAGGGTGTTCAAAAATGGGTCTTGTAGCATCTGCCCTTTAGCGTTCATTTATTGCTCCTTTTCCTTTTAGTTCTGGATATATAGGGAGTTTTTCGTTATCCGGCAACTCTACGTCAAATCCATCAGACTCGCCAGTACTAGAAACCGCATTTGCCTGCCTTGCTCACATGGGGGCGGATTCGCCCTTCTCAAGTCGCATCTGCAAGCCAAGCATGAATCATGCGCACGAAGTCCTGCACCCTGAACACTACGACTATGCGCCAGTGAAATTGTTCGTCGTTGCATCGATTTTTATGAATAACTCAGAGGCTTGCGAGATAAGCATCGATACGGGCCAGGGTCTCGGTCTTGCCCAATATCGCCATGACAGCATCGATACTAGGTGATTGCGCTCCGCCCGTAAGCATCACGCGTAATGGCATGGCGACCTTGGGAAACTTCAGCTCGTGGCTGGTGACAGCAGCGTTGACGGCGTCATGGATCGCCTCGCTGCTCCACTCAAGTTGCGAGAGGGCTTTCGACAACCCACGCATCACGGGCAAGATCTCCGGCGTGATATGTTTTTCGGCAGCGGCCTGGTCGATCTCGGGCATGCGATAAAAATAGGCGACCGCTTGAGCGAGCTCATTGAGGGTGCTGGCGCGATCGCGGTAGAGCTCGACCACCTGGCGAAGATCTGGCGTCGCGGTAGGGACGATACCGAGACTCGCCAGCCTGCGCGCGACTTCGTCACACAATCGCGGGGTTTCGGCCTGCTTGATGTAGTGTGCGTTGAGCCATTTCAGCTTCTCGGTATTGAACTGTGCGGCGGAAGGCGTGATGTGGTCGAGATCAAACCACGCGCAGAATTGTTGCATGCTGAAGATCTCATCGTCACCGTGTGACCATCCGAGCCTGGCAAGATAATTCAATACAGCTTCGGGCAAGTAACCATCGTCGTCGTATTGCATCACGCTGACTGCGCCATGGCGCTTGGAAAGCTTCTGCCCATCGTCGCCCAGGATCATCGACAAGTGCGCATACTGCGGCAAAGTCGCACCAAGAGCCTGCAGCAGATTGATTTGGCGAGGCGTGTTGTTGACGTGGTCATCGCCACGGATCACATGGGTGATGCCCATCTCCCAGTCATCGACCACGACGCAGAAATTATAGGTAGGCGTGCCGTCCGCGCGCGCGATGATCAAGTCATCGAGTTCTTCATTCGCGATCTCGATACGCCCCTTGACCAGATCGTCCCAGGCCACCACGCCGGATTGCGGGTTCTTGAAACGAACAACAGGCGCGACATCCTCCGGCACAGGCGGCAAGACCTTGCCTGTTTCCGGTCGCCAGCGACCGTCATAGCGAGGTTTCAGACCTTGCTGCATCTGCTGCTCGCGCATGGCGTCAAGCGCCTCCTTGCTGCAGTAGCAGTGATAGGCGTGACCTGTTTCAAGAAGCTGCTGGATGACGGCCTTGTAACGATCCATGCGCTGCATCTGATAATAAGGACCTTCATCCCAATCCAGCCCTAACCAGCGCATGCCGTCCAGGATCGCCTGCACGGCCTCGGGAGTTGAGCGTGCGACGTCGGTATCTTCGACTCGTAGGATGAACTGGCCTTGATGCTTGCGCGCGTAGGCCCAGGAGAACAAAGCGGTGCGTGCGCCGCCGATATGGAGAAATCCGGTGGGGCTAGGGGCGAATCTGGTGCGGACGGTCATGTGGAATCATGCTTTGAAGAGAATGCATGATTTTAACATGCCGCCGACTACGGCGAATGCGTCAGGACACTATACGCAATCACAATAGGCGGAGATGTTCTTCACTAGACGATTCCTGATCTCGGAGGAGACCGCGTCCATCAGCTGCTCCAGCTTCTCAGTCCTGCTGGCGATGGGTTTCGACACGTCGTCATGGGCCACGGATGGCACGGGAAGCGCTTTTTCAATGACTTCTAATTCCACTACAAGCTCCTTTTGGGATGCATTCAAGTTGAATGGTTGATTCAACTTTCTGAGACGGTATTTCGGATAGAAGATTCCGCTCAAAAACAAAAATAGCGCAGCAGCTTATACCGCGTTATCGACACACACCTGCATCATGGCAGGGCTGACAACAAACCGCCAGCCCGGATACCATCATGCAAGTTTCATGCTAATCCTGTTGTGTTACTGTAATTTGAAACCATTCCAACCACACGAAGACCACTATGCCGCCAGAAATACAATCCTTAATAGGCTACCTTGCCGCTTTCCTGACAACGACCGCCTTCGTGCCACAGGCCTACAAATCCTGGAAAAGCCGGGATCTATCCGGCATCTCGCTACCGATGTACGCCATGTTCACCACGGGTGTCGGGTTCTGGCTGCTGTATGGCTTATGCATCGCCAGCATGCCGGTGATCCTAGCCAACCTGATCACCTTCGCATTGTCCAGCATCGTGCTCGGCCTCAAGATCCAGCAGGTGTATCTCTCCCGCAAAGCGCGCGGATGAAACCCCGGGCGGGCTAGTTGGCGGGCTGCCAACCACCACCCAGCGACTTGAACAGATCGACCGTAGCCACCAATCGTGCCTGGCGGCTCTGGATATATGCCAATGCGGCCTCGTTATAGACGCGTTGCGAATCCAGCACATCGATGTAGGCCGAATAGCCGGATTTGTATCGATTCTGCGCGATTTCCATCGCCTTCATCGCCGCTTCCTCGCTCGACTGCAGCGCTGCTTCACGTTCCGCACTTTGCCGCACGGTGACCAAGGCATCGTTGACTTCCTTGAATGCTGTCTGGATCGCACCCTGGTAGGAGGCCAGCGCCTGCTTCTGCTGGGCCGTCGCCTGATCCACCCTGGCGTTGAGCCGGCCTGAATCGAAGATCGGCAGGTTCAGCGCCAGGCCGCCAGTCCAGATGCGGGCAGCGGATTTCAGCACATCGCTGAGGTCAGCACTCTCGCCACCATAATTGGCGGTCAGGGAGATCGTCGGGAACAAGGCCGCCTTGGCTACACCGATCTTGGCATTGGCAGCGATCATGTTCTGTTCTGCTTGGCGCACATCTGGCCGCGCTTCCAGCAAGGAGGATGGCAAGCCTGCCGGCGGTACCGGTGGCGTCGGGACGTCCTTGATGTCGCCCTGCGCGATCTTGAGGTCCATGACACCGGTCAGCACTGCAAGCTGATGTTCGATGATGGCACGCTGACGAGTAAGATCAGCGATCTGCGCGACAAGATTAGAACGCGCCACTTCCGCCTGATGCACATCCAGCGCCGACGCCACACCGCCTTCAAGCCTGCGCTTGGTCAGCGCCAGGCTCTCTTCACGGGTCTTCAAGGTGTCCTTGGAGATCGCAAGCTGGGCTTCCAGGCTTCGCAACAACAGATAGTTGCTGGCAACCAGGCCAGACAGGGACAATTCGACCGTATCCCGCGCATATACCGTCGCCAGGGCCTGTGCCTTGGCGGACTCCTTGGCGCGACGCAGCTTGCCCCAGAAATCCAGCTCGAAGGAGGTGCCAAGCTTGATGTTGTAATTTTCGCGGTACGGCCCGTTGAACGCCGGGAACGCACCGAGCTCCGTCACACGTGACCGCGTAGCACTTGAGTCGAGGTCGATCTGCGGAAACAAGGCTGCACCGACTTCCCGCAAGAATGCATCGGCTTCTTCGACACGTGCGACAGCCACCTGGATATCAGTATTGTTCTGCAAGGCCTTGCTGACCAAATCGTTCAGCACCGGATCCTGGTAAAGCTCCCACCAGGTTTTGCTGACCGGCACCGCGGCATCTGCCTGCGCGACTTCGGGCTCACTGAATTGAGCGGGGACCTGGGTTTCCGGCCTTTTATAATCCGGTCCCATCAGCATGCATCCAGGCAAAAGCGTGATTGCGACCGCAAGCTGCAGAAGTTTCATATTAGGCTTCATACGCCACCCTTTCCTGCATGCTCAGCACCCTTTTCTTTCTTTTTGCCTGTTAACCATGTGAAGAACAACGGAATGAAGATGGTGGCAACGAAGGTTGCCAGCAACATGCCGCCGAATACCCCCGTACCCATCGAACGACGCGCAGCCGAGCCGGCGCCGGTAGCAACCACGAGCGGCACGATCCCCAGAACGAACGCCATGGACGTCATGACAATCGGGCGGAAGCGCAAGCGCGCGGCTTCGACCGCAGCCTCCATGATGGGCATGCCCTCTTCCAGCTTCTGGCTGGCGAACTCCACGATCAGGATCGCGTTCTTGGCTGCCAGACCGATCAGCGTGATCAAGCCGATCTGGAAATAGATGTCGTTCGGCATGCCACGCACGAATACCGCCAGCAATGCGCCTGTCAACGCGAACGGCACCGCCATGATGACGGCCAGTGGCAACGCCCAGGTCTCGAATTGTGCCGCCAGGATCAGGAACACCATGATGATGGCGAAACTGAAGGCGAAGATCGCCGCAGAACCCGTACGCTTCTCCTGATAAGCCTGACCGGTCCAGGCGATCTGGTACTCATCCGGCAGGTTCTCCTTGGCGATCTTTTCCACCAGCTTGATCGCATCACCCGAGCTCACACCCGGCGCGCCACTACCTAGCACCTTGGCCGAGACGAGGCCGTTGTAGCGTTCGAGCTGCTCGGCACCGACGATGCTAGTGACCGTGCTCAGTGCGGACATGGGCACCATGACGCCGGTCTTCGACCGCACGTAGACCTTGCCGAGGTCTTCAGGCTTGGTCCGGAACTCAGGCTCCGCCTGGAGTTGTACACGGTAAGTACGTCCTGAACGGTTGAAGTCGTTGACGTAAAGCGAACCCATCGTGGTTTGCAGCGTAGCGTAGATGTCAGAGACCGGTACGCCGAGCGAGATCGCCTTGGCCTCATCCACTTCGACGAACAGCTGCGGCACCGTGGGACGGAAGAAGGTATTGATGCCAGTCAGGCGCGGCTCCTTGCGCAATGCGTCCATGAAGTTGTTGACGGTCGCCGACAGCTTCATCGGGTCGGTGTCGCCACGACTCTGGACATACAGCTCGAAGCCGCCGGAAGTCCCCAGGCCACGAATGGCCGGCGGGTTGAAGGCGATCGCCATGCCGTCGGTCTGCTTCATGCCGATGCCGATCAGCTTCTTGACGATCTCTTCCGCGGTCGTCTTGCGCTGGTCCCAGTCCTTCAGTCGCACGAACATGGTCGCAGAGCTGGTCTTGTTACCACCACCGATCAGGTCGAACCCGTTGACTGCGAATTCGGTCCAGACGGCCGGATCCTTGTCGATCTCTGCGCGGATGGATTCTGTGGTCTTGGACGTACGGGCTAATGTTGCGCCATCCGGCAGGATCACAGCCGTGACGACATAACCCTGGTCTTCCGGCGGCACGAAGCTGCCGGGCACGCTCCTTAACATCACCACCGCCAGGGCGATGATCGCGGCAAAGACGACGGCACCGATGATGCGGTGATGCAGCGTCAGATCGACGACGCGCATGTAGAGGCGTGTCAAGCGCGAGAAGGCGTTATTGAAGGGTCGGAAGAAGGCCGACTCGCCATGCACCGAGCGCAGGATCAGTGAGCACAATGCCGGTGTCAGCGTCAACGCCACGATGCCGGAGATGACGACCGCAACCGCTACCGTCACTGCAAACTGACGATAGAGCTCGCCTGCGATACCGCCGAGGAACGCGACTGGCACAAACACCGCGCACAAGACGAGAACGATAGCGACCACTGCCCCGGATACCTGCTGCATGGACTTGATCGCGGCATTGACCGGAGACAGCTTCTCTTCGGACATCAATCGCTCGATGTTCTCCAGCACGACGATCGCATCGTCGACCACGATCCCGATCGACAGCACCATGGCGAATAGCGTCAGGGTATTGATCGAGAAGCCGAAGACCCACAGACCGGCAAAGGTACCGATCAGCGAGATGGGCACAGCGATGATCGGGATCAGCGTCGCACGCCAGCTCTGCAGGAAGAGGAACACGACCAGCACGACCAGCACCATGGCTTCGCCCAGTGTCTTGACGACCTCCTTGATCGAAGCCTTGACGAAATCGCTGGTGTCGTAAGGAATGGTGTATTCCATCCCCTCTGGGAAACGGTCTTTAAGCTCATCCATCTTGGCCTTGATGGCCTTGGCCGTATCGAGGGCGTTGGCGCCAGACTGCAGGAAGATCGGGATGGCAACGCCAGGCTGCCCGCCGAGCGCTGTGCGCACGTTATAGTTCTGAGAACCGAGCTCGATACGAGCGACATCCTTCAGGTAAAGCACGCCACGTGGACCATCAGCGCGGACGATGATGTTGCCGAACTGCTCCGGATCAACCAGGCGGCCTTTAGCCGTGACGGTGTAGACGATCTGCTGATCGCTGGGCGCGGGGTCCTGGCCGATCTTGCCGGCAGCGTACTGCGCGTTCTGCGCGCGAATGGCATCGGCGATCTCTGTCGTCGTCACACCCAACTGCGCCATCTTGTCAGGCCGCAGCCAGATCCGCATGGAGTAGTCCTGCGCGCCGAAGATCGTGGCGTCGCCCACGCCCTTGATACGCTTCAATTCATCCAGCACGTTCAGGGTCGCATAGTTGCTGAGATACAGCGGTTCGAACTTCTTGCTCGGGGACGTCAGCATGACGACCAGCAGAATATCGTTCGAACGCTTCTGCACGATCACGCCTGTCCGCCGCACATCTTCCGGCAGGCGAGGCAAAGCGATATTGACGCGGTTACTGACGTTGAAGGTCGCCTGGTCCACATCCGTGTCGATCTCGAATGTGGCAGTGATTTGCAAGGTGCCGCTGGAGTCGGCGCTCGAGTTGAAGTAAAGCAACCCTTCGACCCCGCTCAGCTGCTCTTCGATTGGCGCGGCCACTGTCTTCGATAGCGTTTCGGCACTGGCGCCCGGATAGGTCGCAGTGATGATGACCGTTGGCGGAGCGATCTGCGGATATTGCGCGATCGGCAACTTCATCGAGGCCGCAAAGCCGGCCAGGACAATAATGATCGACAGCACCGATGCGAAGATCGGCCTGGTAATAAAGAATCTGGTCATGAAAGTCCCTTGACGTTAGGCAGGCTTGGCCGGATTAGATTGGGCTGGCGTCTGTGGGGCCTGGCCTTGCGGATGCGGATCGACCTTAGCACCCGGACGGATCTTGATAAGGTTGTCGACGATGACCTTCTCACCGGCCTTCAGTCCATCGAGGATCACCCAATCCTTGCCCTGCCAGTTGCCGGCGGTGATCGGGCGGACCGTCGCCTCGTTCTTCTCATCGACGACATAGACGAACTTGCCGAGATCGGAATTCTGTACTGCCACTTGCGGCACGAGGAAGACCCCGTCACGCGTACCAGTCGTTACGCGGGCACGCACGAACTGTCCGGGGACAAGCTGATGATCCTTGTTCTCGAATGTCGCACGCAACTGCTGAGTGCCCAGGGTAGGGTCGATCTGGCTCGCGGCAAAGTTGAGTTTGCCTTTCTCCGGATATTCATGACCGTCAGGCAGGATCAGCGAGACATAGCGCACGTTCTTTTCGGTCAGTCGACCACCCAGCGGCTTCAGCTCGTTATCAGAGAAGCTGAAACGGGCCCAGATCGGCGACAACTGCACGATCGTCGTCAGCAGGCTGGTGTTGGCTGCGATTAAGGCCCCTTCGGAGAACTGGAACCGTCCGGAGACACCGCTCACAGGCGCCGTCACGGTGGTATAGGAAAGATTGAGCTCAGCCTCACGCACATTCGCCTCTGCCTGCAGTAAAGCCGCTTGCGCCACTGCATTGTCGGAGACGGCATTATCGTATTCGCGCTGGCTGATGGATTGCGTAGCGAGCAGCCCTTTCAGACGCGCCTCTTCGCGCGCGGTCTGTTCGATACGCGCCTTTTGCTGCGCGAGTTGCGCACGCGCTTGTGCAAGTGCGATCTGGTATGGCACAGGGTCGATCTGGAACATCGCCTGCCCTGCTTTCACTGCAGCGCCCTCTTCATATAAACGCTTGAGCAGGATGCCACCCACCCGTGGACGGATCTCCACCTCCTTGGCACCCTCGGTCTGGGCTACCGCTTCGGCGCTGATCGGCACAGTGACTGGCTTCAACTCGACCACGCTGACCGGCATTGCCTGACCGCCCTGCTGCTGCGGCTGGCTGCTTTTGCCGCAAGCGGCCAGCGCGACGATCATCAAGGCATAGACTGCGTATCTGCCGCGCCCCGCATAGGATTCATTAAGATTGTTTTTTTGTGCAGCCATGTCTAACTCCATGTCTTGATTAGAAATATAGCAAATAT
>CAMLMA010000031.1 GCA_946481065.1 uncultured Nitrosomonadales bacterium | reverse complement strand
ATCTGGGCCAGCTGGTGGCACGCGAGATCGAGAAGGCCGGCGGCGTCGCCAAGGAATTCAATACCATCGCCGTCGATGACGGTATCGCCATGGGCCACGCGGGCATGCTGTATTCCCTGCCGAGCCGCGACCTCATCGCCGATAGCGTCGAGTACATGGTCAATGCCCATTGCGCGGACGCGCTGGTGTGCATCTCCAATTGCGACAAGATCACGCCAGGCATGCTGATGGCCGCGCTGCGCCTCAATATCCCGACGATCTTCGTTTCTGGCGGCCCGATGGAGGCCGGTAAGGTCAACTGGCAAGGTACCGTGCACAAGCTGGACCTGGTGGATGCCATGGTCGCAGCTGCCGACAGCAAGGTCTCCGATGCTGAATCCGATGCCATCGAGCGCTCGGCCTGCCCGACCTGCGGCTCCTGCTCGGGCATGTTCACCGCCAACTCCATGAACTGCCTGACCGAGGCGCTAGGGCTGAGCCTGCCGGGCAACGGCAGCACCTTGGCGACCCACGCTGCCCGTAAACAGCTGTTCCTCAAGGCCGGACGTACCATCGTCGAACTGGCCAAGCGCCATTACGAACAGGATGACTACAGCGTATTGCCGCGGGCGATCGCCAACATGAAAGCCTTCGAGAACGCCATGAGCCTCGACGTCGCCATGGGCGGATCGACCAATACGGTATTGCACTTGTTGGCGGCGGCGCATGAAGCCGGCGTCGATTTCACCATGGCCGATATCGACCGCATCTCGCGCAACGTGCCCTGTGTTTGCAAGGTCGCGCCTGCGACGGCCAAGTACCACATGGAAGACGTGCATCGCGCGGGTGGCGTCATGGGCATCTTGAGTGAATTGAGCCGTGCCGGCCTGATCCACCGCGAGAGTCCGACCGTACACAGCCAGACCATGGGTGAAGCGCTGGACAAGTGGGACATCACGACCACGACGGACGAGGAGGTGAAGAACTTCTATCGTGCTGCGCCCGGCGGCATCCCCACCACGATCGCGTTCAGCCAGTCCATGCTGTGGCCGACCCTGGACGACGACCGCAGCGAAGGCTGCATCCGTGACAAGGCCCATGCCTACTCGCAGGATGGCGGTCTCGCCGTGCTGTACGGCAACATCGCGACCGAGGGCTGCATCGTCAAGACTGCCGGCGTCGATGAAAGTATCCTCAAATTCACTGGCCGCGCGCGCATCTTCGAGTCGCAGGATGCGGCGGTCGAAGGTATCCTCGCCGACAAGATCGTGGCTGGTGACGTCGTGGTCATCCGTTACGAAGGCCCGCGCGGCGGCCCAGGGATGCAGGAGATGCTGTATCCCACTTCCTACCTCAAGTCCAAGGGCCTGGGGAAGGAATGCGCCCTACTTACGGACGGGCGTTTTTCCGGCGGGACTTCCGGGCTGAGTATCGGCCATGTGTCGCCGGAAGCCGAAGAGGGCGGCGCTATTGGTTTGGTCGAAGAAGGTGATACTATCGAAATCGATATTCCTAACCGCATCATCCATTTAGCCGTGAGTGATGAGGAGTTGGCGCATCGCCGTGCGGCGATGGAAGCAAAGGGCAAGGCCGCATGGAAGCCAGTCGATCGGGTACGCCACGTTTCGCCGGCCTTGCGCGCCTACGCTGCCATGAGCACGTCGGCCGCTCGCGGCGCGGTGCGCGACGTCGGCCAGATCGAACACCAATAAGCGCCAGTCATACCAAAAACCAAATGGCGCGTTAGACAGAGATATCGCTTTCGGGGACATACGATGAATTCTTTGCACCTTGTAGAAAAAGAGATTGCGATCGATCCGCATATCAGCTTTTACCAGGATGAGACCGGGCTCAAATTCCTGGAGATCGAGAACAGTCTGGCAACCGCCAAGATCGCCATGCAGGGCGGGCATATCATGCGTTGGCAGCCCAAGCATGCGGCCGACCCTGTACTGTGGCTCTCTGACCACGCACGCTATATCCATGGCCGTTCGATCCGCGGCGGCGTCCCTATCTGCTGGCCCTGGTTCGGGCCGCACCCGACCGACAGCACGCTCTGCCCGCATGGTTTCGCTCGCGTCATGCCGTGGGATCTCATGGAGTCCTACACGCTGGAAAACGGCGCCACGCGACTGATCCTGCAGATCATGCATACGCCGGTCGCGCAGAAGCAGTTATCCTATCCCTACAACCTGTCACTCACCATCGACATCGGCGCCACCCTCAAGATCGCGCTGACTACGACCAATCGCGGCAACCAGCCCTTCGTCATCGGCGAGGCCTTCCATACTTACTTCCAGGTCAGCGATGTCGGCAATATCGCCGTCACCGGTCTTGAGGGTTGTGAATATGCCGACAAGGTGCTGAATTACGACCGTGATACGCAGCAAGACGCCATCCACTTCGATGGCGAGTTTGACCGTGTCTACGTCAATACCAAAGCCGATTGCGTCATCGAGGACGCTGGCCTCAACCGCCGTATCCGTATCGCCAAGACCGGCAGCAACGCGACCGTGATCTGGACGCCCTGGCGTGAAAAAGCCCATGGCCTTGGCGACATGGGGCTGGATGAGAGCTGGCGCAACATGATCTGCGTCGAATCGGCGAATGCCATGGAAAACATCGTCATGGTGAGCCCCAACCAGTCGCATGTCCTGGCCGTGGAGTACAGCACCGAATCCATGTAAGGCAAGCGGCCGGCAGTTAGCGCATGCCTGCGATCCGATCCATACTCCCCCATGCAGCTGCACGCATGAGGTTGATTGCGCGATAGCGAGAGCCATGAAACGCATAGTCCCTATTCTGATGCTCTGCCTCGCCATGGGCTTTTTCGCCATGGCCGTTCAACCTGCCCAGGCGGCCAGTCTCGGCAGGTTGACCGTGATTTCCGATCTTGACCAGCCACTGATCGCCGAAGTCGAACTGCTCGGCGTCAATGTGACGCAACTTGGTGAATATTCGGCCCAGCTCGCTTCCGAGCAGGCCTATCGGATTCAGGGCATCGAGAAGACGCCGCCGCAATACAGCATCCGCGTCGAAGTGGTCCGCAAGTTCGACGACAGCCCCGTACTCAAGCTGACTTCCGGCCAGCCCTTGCACAGCCGTTCCACCAATATCCTGCTTCAGCTCGACTGGCCCAACGGGCGCATCATGCGTGAATATGCCCTGCTGCTTGAACCGAGTCAGGTCGCCAATAGCGCTCCGGTGCCGGTCGACAGCGTGGTCTTCACCAAGAATCGCGTAGCGCCAGTGGCGGACGTGCCGCCTGCGCCATCCCAACAAGCGAGCCAGACAGCCGCCCAGCCAGTCCAGATGCCGGGCAACGATCCAGGCGAACGGGCTTCGTCGACCGATACCTCCAAAGACAGTCGTCGCCCGGACAAGCTGGCGAGCGAGCGGCCATCCGCTGAACCGAAGTCAGCCAGTCCTGACAGCGTCTCGGCCAAGTCCGGCTACACCACGAACGCCGGCGATACCTTGAGCAGGATCGCCGGCCGCATGCAGGTCGATGGCGTCAGCCTAGATCAGATGCTGCGCGCGCTTTACCTGGCGAACAAGGATGCCTTCATCGATGGTGATATCAATAAGCTGAAAGTCGGTGCGGAGCTGAAATCTCCTTCGGCAGCCGATTTCGCCGCTGCGACCGCCCCCGCTGTCACGGCGCATTCTGAAGACTGGCGCAGCTACCGCAATCAGGTCGCCCAGATGACGGCCGACAGCCCATCGAATGAGACCGGTGAGGGTGAGTTGCCCAGTGGCGGCAAGCTGGCCGCGGTCGAGGACAAGGCGCAAGTGGCCAAACCGGGAACGCACGATGTGCTCAAGCTTTCGCGCAGCGAACGCATCGACGAGAAATGGCTGAGCCGCGAAGCGCAATTCGAGCAGGAGAAACAGGCGCTGGAGGAAGAGGTCACGGTGCGCGAGAATCGCCTGGAAGATGCCAACCAGCGTATCGCAGCGCTGGAAAAGCAAGTGCGAGACCTGCAACTGCTGCTTGAGACGAGCCGCCGGGCCATGGCGCAGCGCCAGCAATCCGCTGAGAGCAGCTTTGCAGCTATCGCTTCCAACATGCAGCAGGCCCTGCGTAATCCTTCGGATGGCTTGCTGGCGGCGATCGGCATCACCGGGTTGCTGATCCTGATCTGGTTGATGCGCCGCTCTTCACGTCCCAGATCGCGGCTACCCGAGCGTCATGAACCCACCATCTGAAGTGCTGTCATAAAAGCAGGATGCGACACCCATGGCAGTGGGCGCTCATGACTGTCAACGTTCGGCTTTCATGGACGTTTAGCGGGGGTGCCCATGGTTGACGGTAGCGCGGGGTTCATAAGCCGTTACAGGCTTTTAAGCGCATTCAAAGATGCGGTATGATTAGCCTGTAGCAAAACGGTTCGTCCAAAAAGATCGAGTTGATGAAGGAGAAAGCATGAAAGCATTATTGATGACGGTTGCCGCAGCGGGCGTTCTGACGCTGGCCGGACAGGCAAGCGCAGCAGATGCCAAGGCTGCCGAAGCCCTGGCGCAAAAGAACGGCTGTCTGGCATGCCATTCTGTCGCAAACAAAGTGGTGGGTCCGGCTTACAAGGACGTTGCCGCCAAGTATAGAGGCGACAAGGGTGCCGAGGCCAAGCTGATCGCCAAGGTCAAGGCTGGTGGCAGTGGTGTCTGGGGTCCTGTCCCGATGCCGCCTAACAGCCCGCATGTAAAGGATGAAGACATCAAGACCATCGTGCAGTGGGTCCTGAGCCTGAAATAAGCAGTAGTCACAATAAAAAAGCCCGTCTTCGGACGGGCTTTTTTATTGGCTGGATCACAAGCGCTCAGCCTGACACTGCCTTGAGTTTGCTGTGGTGCATGGAATAGCTGAAATAGAAGACGATCCCCGCCGCAACCCATAACAGGAAGCGGTGCCAGGTGCCAGCAGGCAGGAATGTCATCAACGCCGTACAGGAGAGGATACCCAGTACCGGGATCAGTGGGTTCCAGGGGTTCCTGAACGGGCGATGCAGATCCGGGTGACGCATGCGCATCACGATCACGCCTGCGCAGACCATGACGAAACTGGCCAGTGTGCCGATATTGACCGTCTCCGCCAGCGCGCCAAGCGGGAAGAAACCAGCCACCAGCGAGACGACAAAACCGCACATGAGGATGATACGTACCGGTGTCTGACGATCCGGGTCGACCTTGGAGAATACGGGCGAGATCAGGCCATCGCGGCTCATGGCGAACAGGATGCGCGTCAGGCCATAAAGCAGTACCAGCAAGACAGTGATGAGACCAGCGAGTACGCCAGTGGCCACCAAGGTCGAAGACCAGGTGTAGCCGAGCTGACTCAGTGCCCAGGCCACGGGAGAATCCACATTGAGTTGGGTGTAGGGCACGATACCGGTCAGCGCGCCCGAAACCAGGATATAGACGATGGTGCAGAAACTGAGCGAAGCGATGAGACCGATCGGCAGGTCGCGTTGCGGATTCTTGGCTTCGTCGGCAGCGGTGGAGACCGCATCGAACCCGAAATAGGCGAAGAACACGAGCGAGGCGCCTGCCAGTACGCCGATCGTCTTGCCGTTCTCGACCGTATCGAACCAGCCGAACGGCATGAAGGGATGCCAGTTGTCGCTATTCAGGTGCATTGAGGCGAGCGCGATGAAGATGACGATGGTGCTCAGCTTGACGACGACGATGATATTGTTGAAGCGCGCGCTTTCCTTCACCCCCGCGATCAGCAGCAAGGTCAGCAGCCAGATGATGGCGAAGGCGGGCAGGTTGATGACGCCTCCCAGGCTTGGTGCCCGTGTCCAGGTCGTGGGGATGTGGATGCTGAAATTCGCCAGCGTGTTGATGAAGTATCCAGACCAGCCATTGGCGACGGCTGCAGCGCCGACCCCGTATTCGAGCAGCAAGATCCAGCCGATCACCCAGGCGAAGAACTCACCGAAAGCCACATAACTATAACCATAAGCGCTACCGGAGCCGCCAACCGCCGCCGCCAGCTCGGCATACGAGAACGCGGCAAAGGCGGAGGCGATCCCGGCGAAGACAAACGATAACACCACTGCCGGGCCGGATTGGGTCGCGGCGGCGATGCCTGTCAGCACGAAGATGCCGGTGCCGATGGCACAGCCGATGCCGAGCAAGGCCAGGTCGAAGGCAGTGAGGCACTTTTTCAGGCCACTATCGGTATGGGGAACGATGGGTTTGGTGCGGAATAACTGTGCAAGCATGGTTTCTCCCGTTTTTCTTCTTACCAAGTATGCATGAATCAGGCCAGCCAGTCGCGGCCCGTCAGGAAATCCGTATACAGCCGCGCTTCCGGCGAACCATCGGCCGGCTTCCAGTCATAACGCCATTTGACCACGGGCGGCATCGACAAGAGGATGGATTCGGTGCGGCCGTTCGACTGCAGGCCGAACAGCGTACCGCGATCGAATACCAGGTTGAATTCGACATAGCGGCCGCGGCGATAGGCCTGGAAGTCTCGTTCACGTTCGCCGTAGGGCATGTCCTTGCGGCGCTGCACGATCGGCAGATAGGCGTTGAGAAAGGCGTCGCCGACGCTGCGCTGCAGCGCAAAACTCGGGTCAAAGCCGAGTTCGTTGAAATCGTCAAAGAAGATGCCGCCGATGCCGCGCGGTTCCTTGCGATGCTTGAGATAAAAATAGTCGTCGCAGGTCTTTTTGAATGCGGCGTAGTAATCGCTACCGAAGGGCGCCAGCGCATCCCGGCAAGTGCGATGGAAGTGCACGGCGTCTTCTTCGAAGCCGTAGTAGGGGGTTAGGTCCATGCCGCCACCAAACCACCAGATATCCGCGTCTGTCTGTGCGCCTGCGACGGCGTTGGCGTCGTCAGCAAACGTTTGCCGCACTGATTGTGCTGTCTGCACGTTTACTTCCTTGCCGCCTGGTCTCGACGGCACATCCTGCCCGGCTATCCCGTTCTTGGGTGCGCGTGCCACGAAAAAGCGTACGTTCATGTGCACCGTAGGGATATAGGGGTTGCGCGGATGCAGCACCAGCGAGACGCCCATGGCTTCCCAGCTGCGACCGGCGGCTTCCGGGTGGGCGATGGTCGCGGCCGGTGGCAGTTTGTTCCCCAGCACATGCGAGAAGCCGACGCCCGCGCGTTCGAACACATTGCCTTCCTCCAGCATGCACGATGTTCCGCCGCCGCCTTCCGGGCGCTGCCAGCTGTCGTGCAGGAAGTGTTTGCCGTCGACCAGCTGCAGGGCTTCGACGATGCGGTTCTGCAGGTTCTGCAGGTATTCGTATACGGCTTGAGAATTCATGCGGGTTCCGGGTTATTTCCTGAGGATTCTACCAGTCAGCAGGTCGGCGATGGTCGAGGGGCGGCGCGCACCGCCTGTGCGGCCACGGATGATCCGTGCCTGGCTGCCGAAACGGCGCAGACAGTCGCGCGTGGTCTTTACCGGACGGCCACCGCTACGGTTGGCGCTGGTGGAGACCAGCGCCATGTCGCTGTCGCTGCAGAGCCGGCGGCATAGCGGGTTCGCCGTCAGCCTTACGGCGATGGAACGATGCTGGCCGGTGAGCCAGCGTGGACAGTCTGCCGCGGTCGGCACCACCCAGGTGTAAGGCCTGAGTGTGCTGCTCTGGGCGAGCCTCGCTTGTTGCTCGGCAGTGAGTGGCGCGATATAGGGACTGAGCTGGCCGAGATCGCTGGCGATGAGGATCAGGCCCTTGCGTTGCGGCCGCCCCTTGATCTTGAGCACGCGATGCACTGCGGTGCGATTGGACGGATCGCAGCCTAGTCCGAAGACGGATTCGGTCGGATAGGCGATGACGCCGCCGGTGCGTAAATAATGAGCTAATCCACGGTTACCCAAAGCGAGTCTCGAGCAATGCTTAAGAATAGGCTGATAAACGAGCGAACGTATCGAAGTACAAGGCGTCAGCAGCGAAGGGCATGCGCCAGTCCACCGCAGGACACCGTGATTCATTCGCGCAGCCGTTGAGCGGCATGGTCTTCAGCCTTTCACGGCGCGATAGCCGATATCCTTGCGATACTGCGCACCCTCGAACTTGATCTCTTCGGCGATCTCGTAGGCGCGCGCCTGCGCATACTTCACTGTTTCGCCGAGTGCGGTGACGCATAGTACGCGACCGCCGCTGGTGACGACGGCGTCGCCCTGCATCCTGGTGCCGGCATGGAACACATAAGCGTCTTGCGGATCCTTGGGCAAGCCGGTGATGGTGTCGCCAGTGCGCGGGTTTTCCGGATAATGGCCTGCGGCCATGACCACACCCAGCGCCGTGCGGCGATCCCACTCGGCCTCGGCCTGGTCCAGCGTGCCGTCGATGGCGTGTTCAGCCAGCGCGACCAGATCGGATTTGAGGCGCAGCATGATGGGCTGGGTCTCGGGGTCGCCCATGCGGCAATTGAATTCCAGCGTCTTGACCGAGCCGTCGGGTCCGATCATGAGCCCGGCATAGAGAAACCCGGTGTAGGGGATGCCATCCTTCGCCATGCCGGCGACGGTGGGCTTGATGATCTCGCGCATGACCTTGCCATGGATCTCTGGCGTGACTACCGGCGCAGGCGAATAGGCACCCATGCCGCCGGTGTTCGGGCCCTGGTCGCCGTCCAGCAGGCGCTTGTGATCCTGGCTCGTAGCCAGCGGCAGGATATGCTTGCCGTCGACCATGACGATGAAACTGGCTTCCTCACCTTGCAGGAACTCTTCGATGACCACGCGTGCGCCGGCGCTGCCGAGCTTGTTATCAGAGAGCATGGAATCGATGGCGGCATGCGCTTCATCGAGGGACATGGCGACCACGACGCCCTTGCCGGCGGCAAGGCCATCCGCCTTGATGACGATGGGCGCGCCCTGTTGCTTGACGTAATCATGGGCCGCGGCGGCATCGGTGAACGTGGCATAAGCCGCGGTCGGGATGCCGTGGCGCAGCATGAAGGCCTTGGCGAAATCCTTGGAGGATTCGAGCTGCGCTGCGGCCTGGGTCGGGCCGAAGATCCGCAGGCCCGCTGCACGGAAGGCATCGACCACGCCTTGCGACAGCGTCGCTTCGGGGCCGACGATGGTCAGCGCGATCTGTTCGTTCTCGGCGAAAGCGACCAGTTCCGGCACCGTCGTGATCGGCACGTTGACCATGTCCGGATCGAGCGCCGTGCCGGCATTGCCGGGCGCGACATAGGTGCGGCTGACGTTCTTGTTCTGGGCCAGTTTCCAGGCTAAGGCGTGTTCGCGGCCACCGCCGCCGATGACAAGTACCTTCATATTCTAAAACCTTGAGTAATTGTAGCGAGCGGCTTCATAGACGAGGAGCCGCACAGCGAATGACGGGGCATACCATGATGGTAGGCGAGGAGTGAGCGAGCACGCGACAAAGTGTATGAACCGCGCAGTGAATTAATCATGGTTTTAGTGTCTGAAATGGCGGATGCCGGTCAGCACCATCGCGATCTCATGTTCGTCGGCCGCGGCGATCACTTCCTCGTCGCGCATGCTGCCGCCCGGATGGATGACACAGGATGCGCCTGCGGCAGCCAGCACATCGATACCGTCCCGGAACGGGAAGAAGGCGTCGGAAGCGACCACGGAACCCTTCAGCGAAAGACCGGCATTCTCGGCCTTGATGGCGGCGATCTTGGTGCTATCGACGCGGCTCATCTGGCCCGCGCCCACGCCCAGCGTCATGCCGTCGCCACAGAACACGATGGCGTTGGATTTGACGTAGGTCGCCACGCGCCAGGCGAACAGCAGGTCGTCCATCTGTTGCGGCGTCGGCTGCTTTTTGGTGACGATCTTGAGATCGGATCTCAGCAGTTCATGGTTGTCGGCGGTCTGGATCAGGATGCCGGAACCGACACGCTTGATGTCATGCGAGTTGCGGCCTTTTTGCCAGGGCGTATCGCCGCCCGGTGGCAGCGCGATCTTCAGCACGCGCACATTGGCCTTGGCCTTGAACACGGCCAGCGCGCCAGCGGAATAGTCCGGCGCGATGAGCACCTCGACGAATTGCTTGGACACCGCTTCCGCAGTGGCTTCGTCGATCGGGTGATTAAAGGCGATGATGCCACCGAAGGCCGAGGTCGGGTCGGTCTTGAACGCCTTCTGGTAGGCTTCCAGCGTGGACGCCGCCACCGCGACGCCACATGGGTTGGCGTGCTTGACGATGACGCAGGCAGCGGCCTTGTTTGGTGCGCTGTCAAAACTCTTCACGCACTCCCAGGCAGCGTCGGCATCGGCGATATTGTTGTAGCTGAGCTCCTTGCCTTGCAGCTGCTCCGCCATCACCAGCGAGCCCGGCGCCGGGTAGAGGTCGCGGTAGAACGCGGCTTGCTGGTGCGGGTTCTCGCCGTAGCGCAGGTCCTGCACCTTGACGAAACGACCATTGGTCTGGCCGGGGAACGGATTGCGGGTACCGTCGGTGTTGAACGAGGAGAGATAGTCGCTGATGGCGCCATCGTAGTTGCTGATGCGGTTGAACGCGGCGACGGAGAGCGCGAAGCGGGTCGCCTGACTGGTGGCGCCACCGGTGCTTTGCATCTCGGCCAGCACATCGGCGTATTGCGATGCGTCGGTCAGGACGGCGACGTCTTTCCAGTTCTTGGCGGCGGAACGCACCATGGCAGGGCCGCCGATATCGATGTTCTCGATCGCCTCTTCCAGCGTGCAATCAGCCTTGGCGACGGTGGCTTCGAACGGATAGAGGTTGACCACCAGCAGGTCGATGTTGGGGATGTCGGATTGCTGCATCGCGGCCACATGTTCAGGCAGGTCGCGCCTGCCCAGCAGGCCACCGTGCACTTTGGGGTGCAGCGTCTTGACGCGGCCGTCGAGCATCTCAGGGAAGCCGGTGTAATCGCTGACTTCGACCACAGGTATGGCATTGTCGCGGAACAGCTTGGCGGTACCGCCGGTGGAAAGGATCTCGACACCGAAGCCGGCCAGGGCCTTGGCGAATTCGACGATACCGTCTTTATCGGAAACACTGATGAGGGCGCGTTTGATGACTGCCATAATGAAGAAACGATCTATCTGGGAAGTTAAAAGGATTCGGTGAGCTCGCCGGCTGCAGGTCTCCGGGCTGGCTACTGCAGGTCGTGCAGCTGCAGTTTTTTACGTAGGGTGTTGCGATTCAGGCCGAGGATCTCGGCAGCTTTGCTCTGGTTGCCACCGGCACGGTTAAGTACGTATTCGAGCAGGGGTTTTTCGACGCAGCTTAGGACCATGTCGTACACGGCGTGCGGACGTTGGCCGTCGAGGTCCTTGAAGTATTCTTCGAGCGCGGCACGGACGCAGGCATCCAGGTCTTTATTGCTCATTACGCCGCCATGGCTTCTTCGGCGGGGGTGTCCTCAAGCTCGTCGTATTTCAGACGTTCCCCTTGTTGTTGTAAAGCCGCAAAGAACCCGTTGATTGCATCTAATTGTTCTTCTATTGATTGCAATTGGTTCATGTTGTGGCGGAAATTGGCTGAGCCGCTGAGGCCCTTTGTGTACCACGAGATATGCTTGCGCGCGACGCGCATGCCGGTCAGGTCACCGTAGAAGGCGTAAAGGTCATGCAGGTGTTCGAGCATGACGGCATGGATCTCGCTGACGGTTGGCGGCAGCATGTGCGTGCCAGTGGCGAGGTAGTGCTCGATCTCGCGGAAGATCCACGGGCGGCCCTGGGCTGCGCGGCCGATCATCACCGCATCAGCCTGGGTGTAATCCAGCACGAATTTGGCTTTTTCCGGCGTGGTGATATCGCCGTTGGCGATGAGCGGGATCTTGATCGCCTGCTTGACGGCAGCGATGGTGTCGTACTCGGCGTCGCCCATGTAAGCACAGGCGCGCGTGCGGCCATGCATGGCCAGCGCCTGCACGCCGATATCCTCGGCCATTCTGGCGACGTTGACGGCGTTGCGGTTCTGCTTGTCCCAGCCGGTGCGGATCTTCAGCGTCACCGGCACGTCGACGGCGCCGACCACGGCCTTGAGGATCTGCGAGACGAGTGGCTCGTCCTTCAACAGGGCAGAGCCGGCCATGACGTTACAGATCTTCTTTGCCGGGCAACCCATGTTGATATCGATGATCTGGGCGCCGTTATCGACGTTGTACCTGGCCGCTTCGGCCATCATCTTCGGGTCGGCGCCGGCGATCTGCACCGAGATCGGCTCGACTTCGCCTTCGTGATTGGCGCGGCGTAACGTCTTGGCGCTGCCATAGAGCAGGGAGTTCGACGTCACCATCTCGCTGACGGCGAGCCCGGCACCCATCTTCTTGCACAGCATGCGGAAAGGCCGATCGGTGACGCCCGCCATGGGGGCGACCACCAGATTGTTCTTCAGTTTGTATGGGCCGATCTGCATCGCAGCGTATTCGAGTCTTCGTAAAAAGTGAGGCGTCAATAAAGTCGGTCTGCCGGCGCGGTTCGGAGGCAAGGCCTCGACAGCATGCGGAGACGACGGAAAGTTGCCTATTTTATATGCAAAGTGCTCATGCGCAAACCTCCGATTACATCCGCCCTGGCTGCCGGTCGAAATGATCGCTAGACCGAATGCGGTTTCGTCTGGTCTTCCAGTGTGGACAGCCAGCGAACGGCATACTCGCGCGTTTCGCCGCACATCTCCTCGCTTGGCTGGATGCCGCCGCAGAACGCCGGGCGTTCGGGTTTACCGAAGATGGCGCAACGCATGTCATCCAGCAGCTGTACGCAGCGCACACCAGCCGGTTTACCGTTGGGCATGCCGGGGATGGGGCTATTGATCGAAGGGGCGATGCAGCAGGCGCCGCAGCCCGAACGGCAATGCATCACCGGGCCTGCTCGGGAGCCTGTCCAGAAGGCAGGTCAGTCCATGCGAACCCGGCGGCGGAGATGGCGTCGCGGATCTCACGCATGCCGGCCTCGACATGCGTGGCCGGGCCCTTGAGGCCAAGCTCGATGGTGCGGCGCGTATCGAGTTTGGGCAGGCTGAACAGTTTGGTATCCGGATAGGCGACGACGATACGGTTCATGAGGTCGATGAGCTGGCTTTCGCCGGCATCCATCACCAGGATGGCCGCTTCGATCTGCGGTTGCCGGTGGAAGTGCTCGGCGTAATGCGTATCCAGCACCCATGCCATCATCGGCCAGGCCATCTGCGGGAAGCCCGGCATGAAGTAATGCCGGCTCAGCGAGAAGCCGGCGACGCGGTTGACCGGGTTGGGGATGAGGTTGGCGCCTTTGGGGAAATCCGCCATCAATACGCGTTTGGGGTACGCGTTCTCGCCGAACTGCGCTTCGATCTCTGCGACGGCACCGGCATGGCGTTCGATCGGCACGCCAGCAGCCGCGGCGGCGCTTTGCCGCGTATGGTCGTCCGGCGTGGCGCCGATACCGCCAAAGCAGAAGACTACGTCATCGCTGGCCATGGTGCGCTTGAGCGTGGCGGTGATCTGCGCCGGGTCGTCGCCCAGGTATTGCGCCCAGCCAAGGCTGAGGCCGCGCGCCTTGAGCGTGGCGATGGCCTGCGTCAGGTGCGCGTCCTGCCGCTTTCCCGAAAGGATCTCGTCGCCGATGATGATGACACCGAAGCCCGGTGTCGCCTGCTGGTTCGTCACTTTGCATGTTCCCCATTGAATCAAGACCCGGCTTCGACCAGCCGGATGTCGTTGTGTTGCAAGATCATGGCGATTTCACGGCCAGGCCATGTTGGCATCGTTGTTTGCCGGGGAAACTTCCCCGCTTACAATAGGCTCTACTACATCGTTCCAATCGACATCCCCAGACCATCATGAGCCACGAGCAAGAACATCCGGACGAAGAGGTCATGTGCCTCTGCAGCGGCACCACCTGCGGCCAGATCCGTGCCATGTTCCGGCAGGGGCTGGATGCCGAGGCCATCTCCCGCAAGACTGGCGCGCTCACGGGTTGCGGCGGCTGCGAGTGGGATCTTGCGGCGTTTCTCGCGGCGCTGGCCGAGCAATCCGCGGCTTCGGACATCCCGCGCGATTAGCGCGGTCGCCCATTGCCCGCAGCTTAATGCGCCGCTTCCCAATTCGGGCCGACGCCGACTTCCGCCAGTAGCGGTACATCCAGCTTGGCCACGCCCTGCATGAGCTGCGGCAGCCGAGTCTTGACCATCTCCAGTTCGGTTTCCGGCACTTCCAGCACCAGCTCGTCATGCACTTGCATGATGAGCTTGCTCTGCAGACTTTCCTTTTCCAGCCAGCCTTGCACCGCGATCATCGCCAGCTTGATGAGATCGGCCGCCGTACCCTGCATGGGCGCGTTGATCGCCGCGCGCTCTGCACCAGCCCGGCGCATGCCGTTGGGGCTGTTGATCTCCGGCACCCACAGGCGCCTGCCGAACAGGGTCTCGACGTAGCCTTGCTGTTTAGCGGTCTCCCGCGTGTCCTGCATGTAATCCTTGACGCCAGGATAGCGCGCGAAATAGCGCTCGATATAGCTGGCGGCGGCGCTGCGTTCGATATTGAGGTTCTGTGCCAGGCCGAACGCGCTCATGCCGTAGATGAGGCCGAAGTTGATGACCTTGGCATAGCGACGCTGTTCGCTGCTGACGGCCTCACGTTCCACGCCGAAGATCTCCGAGGCGGTGGCGCGGTGGATGTCCTCGCCGGCAGCGAAAGCCTGCAGCAGCCCCGTATCCTTGGAAAAGTGAGCCATGATGCGCAGCTCGATCTGCGAGTAGTCGGCGGAGACGATGACGCTGCCTGGTGGCGCGATGAAGGCTTCGCGGATGCGACGGCCCTCGGCCGTGCGTACCGGGATGTTCTGCAGGTTCGGTTCATTGCTCGACAGGCGGCCGGTGTTGGCCACGGCCTGGCCGTAGTTGGTGTGCACACGGCCGGTATCTGCGTTGACGGCCTTGGGAAGCTTGTCGGTGTAGGTGGACTTGAGCTTGGCCAGGCTGCGATGTTCGAGGATGACCTTGGGTAGCGGGTAATCCAGTGCCAGCTCCTGCAGCACATCCTCGTCGGTCGAGGGCGCGCCTGAGGGTGTCTTCTTCAGTGGCTTGATGCCGAGCTTGCCGAACAATATCTCCTGTAGCTGCTTGGGCGAGCCGAGGTTGAACGGCTGGCCGGCGAGCTGGTGCGCCTGCTGTTCCAGTTCCAGCAGTTTCTGGCCGAGCTCATGGCTCTGGCGGCTCAGCATCTGGCTATCGATGAGTACGCCATTGCGTTCGATGGTGAACAGGA
>CAMLMA010000030.1 GCA_946481065.1 uncultured Nitrosomonadales bacterium | reverse complement strand
CTGACGGCAAATGGCAGGTGTTCGCGGCCGCGACGGCATTCCCGACGACTCCCAAGTTCCTCAACGACCTGGAGGCCGACCCTCACGGCATGCTCTACGTCAGCGATAGCGGCAATCTGGAAGGTGTCGGCGGCGCGATCTACAGCATCGATCGAGATGGCAAGGTGACCCTGCTCATCGATGGCGCCAAGGACAAACGCGTGCTCGCGCCCAACGGCCTGCTGGCCGACGATACGGGCAAGGCCCTGCTGGAGGTGGATTTCGTGTCAGGCATCCTCTATAAGCTCGATCTCGCCACCGGTGAGATGCAGGAACTGGCCAGCGGCTTCGGTGGCGGCGATGGATTGGTCCATCATCCCAAGGGCTTGATGTTCGTCAGCGACTGGAAGAACGGCAAGGTGTTCAGTGTCGATGCCGTGAAGGACGAAGTGAAGCTGGTAAAAGCCGGTTTCAAGGCGTCGGCAGACATCGCCATGAGCCGGGATGGACGCTACGTCATCGTGCCGGACATGAAGGCGGGCGAAGTCGTCTGGTTGCCGATCCATATCAAGTGATCGTTCGATGCAATCGGCCGTGCATGACAGGCGGTCTTGCAGGACGGGCGATCTAGCGCTAGCCATGAAAAAAGCCGCGGGTTTCGCGGCTTTTTTCATGGGCATCATGGCGTTATGCGCGGGGTTGGGCGCCCGCTTCAGATCACCGTGAAAAGATTGGCGATGCCGTCCAGGCCCATCTGGTTCAAGGCATAAGTGGCTTGCTGCTGGACGATGGGCTTGGCGTGGTAAGCCACGCCCACCGCGGCTACCGACATCATCTTCAAATCGTTGGCGCCGTCACCGATGGCGATCACCTGTGAAGCCTGCAGGCCGAGCTGGTCTCGCAGGCTGATGAGCGAATCCGCCTTGGCCTGACCATCGATGATATGCCCCAGCACCTTGCCGGTGAGCCGGTGATCGACGATCTCCAGCGTGTTGGCGCGGATATGGTCGATGCCGGTCATGGCGCGCACGCGTTCGGCGAAGAAGTCGAACCCGCCGGACACCAGCAGGGTGGTGATGCCGTGCTGCTTGCATGCCTGGATCCATTGCAAGGCGCCGGGATTGAGCGTGAGCCGTTCGTCGATCACGCGCTGCAAGGCCGATTCCTCCAGCCCCTTGAGCAACGCGACACGTTGACGCAGGCTCTCGGCGAATTCGATCTCGCCGCGCATGGCGCTCTCGGTCACCATCGAGATCTCTTTCTTGAGACCGCACATGTCGGCGATCTCGTCGATACATTCGATGCTGATCAGCGTCGAATCCATGTCCATCACCGCCAGGCCAAAATGTTGCAAGGTCTGGCTGTCGGGTACGAGTGCGCAGTCGAGGCCGTGTTCTGCGCAATAGGCGCGCAAACGCAGCAGCAGCGGCGCCTGCGGTTCGCTGTCGAATTTAAGGTAGTAGGCGTCGGCGTTGATGCGGGTGAAAGCATGCGCTTGCGCGATGGCGGAGAGTGCTTGCAGATGCTGCGGCAACATGGCCGGATGCTGTATGACGAAACGCATGGGATTCCAGGTCATCAAGGATTTTTGTGAACCGGATTATACACCGTGCCAGAGCCGTGCCGAGGGCGTTGGCCGCGGGTATTTGGCTGGCTAATTGCCCCGAATTCGGCCAAAATAAGCTATTTTGAAAAACAACAAAGCATTTCCATGAATCTACACGAATTCCAGGCCAAACACCTGCTGCAACACTATGGTTTGGCGATCCCCAAGGGCGAAGTCGTCGATACCGCCGATGCCGCCACGCTGGCTGCCAAGCAGATCGGTGGCGATGCCTGGGTGGTCAAGGCCCAGATCCACGCGGGTGGCCGCGGCAAGTCCGGCGGCGTCAAGCTGGTGAGATCCAACGCCGAACTGCGTACCGCGGTCGAAAGCCTGATCGGCAAGCCGCTGGTGACTTACCAGAACGCGCCGGATGGCCAACTGGTGACGCGCGTGCTGGTCGAGCAGACCCTGCCCATCGCGCGTGAACTCTATCTGTCGCTGCTCGTCGATCGCAGTCTGGAACGTGTGGTCATGGTGGCTTCCGCTTCTGGCGGCATGGACATCGAAGAGATCGCGGCGCATCACCCCGAGCAGATCCTGCAGGAGGTGTGCGACCCGTTGAATGGCCTGGTGGATTTCCAGGCACGCAACCTGGCGTTTGGCCTTGGCCTGGTCGGCGACCAGGTCGCGGCCTTCACTCGGCTGGCCAAGGGGCTCTACCGCCTGTTCAAGGAGAACGATCTGTCCTTGCTGGAGATCAATCCGCTGGTGGTCACCACCGATGGCGCGCTGGTTGCGCTCGATTGCAAGATCAGCATCGACGATAACGCGCTGTACCGTCAGAAGGCGCTCGCCGAGCAGCGCGACTGGAGCCAGGATGACGCCAAGGAGGCGCAGGCGCATTCCAGCGGTCTCAATTACATCGCGCTCAACGGCAATATCGGTTGTATGGTCAACGGCGCAGGGCTGGCCATGGCGACCATGGACCTGATCAAGCTGCACGGAGGTTCACCGGCCAATTTTCTCGACGTCGGTGGCGGTGCCACGGCGGAGACGGTGGCCAAGGCGTTCAAGATCATCCTCGCCGACAACAACGTCAAGGCGATCCTGGTCAATATCTTTGGCGGCATCATGCGCTGCGACATCATCGCCGAGGGCATCATCACTGCGGTGCGTGAAGTCGGCATCACTATCCCGGTTGTCGTCCGACTGGAAGGGACCAACGTTGAGTTGGGTAGAAAGATGCTGAGCGAGAGCGGACTCTCGATCATCTCGGCTAACGGTTTGACTGACGCAGCCCAACAGGCTGTGGCGGCTGTGAAGGTGTGATATGGCGATTCTCGTAAACAAAGATACCAAGGTCTTGTGCCAGGGCTTCACCGGCAAGCAGGGGACGTTCCACTCCGAGCAGGCGCTGGCTTACGGCACCAAGATGGTCGGCGGCGTGACGCCGGGCAAGGGCGGTCAGCAGCACCTGGGGCTGCCGGTCTTCAATACCATGCGTGAAGCCGTGCGCGAGACTGGCGCTTCAGCGACCATGATCTATGTGCCGCCGGCCTATGCCGCGGATTCGATCCTGGAGGCGGCCGATGCCGGCATCGAACTCATCGTCTGCATCACCGAGGGGATCCCGGTACTGGACATGCTGAACGTCAAGGCGGCACTCAAAGCCAACGGCGTGCGCATGGTCGGCCCCAATTGCCCAGGCGTCATCACGCCGGATGAATGCAAGATCGGCATCATGCCCGGCAGTATCCACCTGCGCGGCAAGGTCGGCATCGTGTCGCGTTCCGGCACGCTGACCTATGAAGCCGTGCACCAGACGACTGCGCTGGGTCTGGGTCAGTCGACCTGCGTGGGTATCGGCGGCGATCCGATCCGCGGGCTTAACTTCATCGATTGCCTGCAGTTGTTCGAGGCCGACCCGGAGACCGAAGCGGTCATCATGGTCGGCGAGATCGGCGGCAGTGATGAGGAGGCCGCTGCCGACTACATCCGGCATCATATGACCAAACCGGTGGCGGGTTATATCGCCGGCCAGACCGCGCCCAAGGGCAAGCGCATGGGCCATGCCGGCGCCATCATCTCCGGCGGTAGTGGCAAGGCGGAAGACAAGATCCGCGCGCTGGAACAGGCTGGGGTCGTCGTCGCCAGTTCGCCGGCCGATCTTGGCAAAGCGGTACAAGCGGCCATCCAGGCTCAATCCAGATAACGGGAGTTCTATGTTACGCAAACTCGGCCTCATCCTAATCACCTTCGCATGCTGCTTCAGCCTGACGCTGCAGGCACAGGAGAGTATCCCCTATCTCCTGACCGTGTCGGCCAAGGGCGATATACAGACGGTACAGGCCATGCTGGCTAGCGGCACCGACCCCAACACCAGGGATGCTGACGGCATCACGGCGTTGATGTACGCCGCGCGCAAGGATCGCGCCGACGTCGTGCGCCTGCTGCTGGATAAGGGGGCCGACATCAACGCCAAGGACAAGGGCGGCTGGACAGCGCTGATGTTCGCTGCCAAGAAGAACTTCGTGCCGACCGTGCAGGTGCTGCTGGAGAAAGGGGCCGACCCCAAGGTGCGTGACGAATCCGGCTGGAGCGCGCTCGGCATGGCGGCCACCTCTGGCTACTTCGAAACGGTGGATCTCTTGCTCAAACACGGCATCAGCCCCAACAGCAAGAGCGACGACGGCAAGACCATCCTCATGTACGCCGCCAAGAACGGTGACCTGAAAACCATCGAGACCCTGCTCAACAGTGGCGCCGATACCGCGGAGCGTGAT
The DNA here is from genome assembly GCA_946481065.1 of uncultured Nitrosomonadales bacterium. Next base: position 11,252 of record CAMLMA010000030.1, on the reverse strand, counting down.
CGTTTCGGCCTCACCGCGCTGATGTACGCCGCCCGCGAAGGCAATACCGAAGCCGTTGCCCTGCTGCTGGAACGCGGCGCCAAGGTCGGTGCGGTGGACAGTACCAAATGGACGGCGCTGAGTTGGGCCGTGAAGAAATCCAAGGTCGATACCGCCAAGTTGCTGCTGGATAAAGGTGGCGACGTCAACCATGAGGACTCGGAAGGCACACCGCTCCTACAAGTGGCCGTGAGCAACAAATCGCCGAGCATGGTCCAGCTGCTGCTGGCGCATGGCGCAGACGTCAAGGCCAAGGACCAGTATGGCCTGACGGCGCTGGTCTATGCGCTGAAGGCCGGTGATCCGGAGATCATCCAGATGATCAAGGATGCCGGAGGCAGTTATTGAGCACCCGCCTGACCGCTGCGGCTGCGCTTCTTGCGTATCGCGGCAGCCACACCGTGAATCCCGCATGAAGACCATTCCATGAAGATCGCGATAGCCCAGATCAACTGCACGGTCGGCGATCTTGCCGGCAACAGTGCCAGGATCGTCGACTATGCGCGGCAGGCCATTGCCAAGGGCTGCAGCCTGATGCTGACCCCGGAGCTGGCGCTGAGCGGGTATCCGCCGGAAGACCTGCTGTTACGCGACGATTTCAATCGTGCTTGCGAGGAGGCCTTGCGCCAACTGGCGTCTAGCTTGCCCGCAGGCATCACGGTCGTCGTCGGCCATCCCTTGGTCGAGAACGGCGATTGCTACAACGCTGCTTCGGTGCTGCAGTCCGGCGCCATCACCGCCACCTATCGCAAACAGGTGCTGCCCAACCACAGCGTTTTCGACGAAGTGCGTTATTTCACCCCAGGCAGCGAAGCATTGGTGTTCACGCACGAGGGCGTCCGTTTCGGCGTGGTCATCTGCGCCGATGTCTGGGAGCCAGGTCCGGCGATCATGGCGCGCAAGGCCGGTGCCGAGGTGCTGCTGGCGCTCAATGCCTCGCCTTTCCATATCGACAAGCAGCTGACGCGTCACGATGTGCTGAAGCAGCGGGTGCAGGAGACCGGCATGCCGGTCATCTATACCAATCTCGTCGGCGGCCAGGATGAACTGGTGTTCGATGGCGGCTCTTTCGTGCTGGATGACGAAGGCGCGCTGACGCTGCAGTTGCCGCCGTTCGAACAGGCGCTGGGCGTGATCGTGTTCGACGGCAGCCATCCGCTCTCTGCCGATATCCATCCGCAGCTCGGCCTCGAGGCTTCGGTCTATGAAGCGCTCTGCCTGGGCCTGCACGATTACGTGACCAAGAACGGATTCCCGGGCGTGGTGCTCGGCCTCTCCGGCGGTATCGATTCCGCGCTCACGCTGGCGATCGCCGTCGACGCGCTGGGCGCCGACAAGGTCAAAGCGCTGATGATGCCGTCCGAGTTCACGGCCGACATCAGCGTCAGCGATGCGCGCGAGATGGCTGCCGGCCTCGCGATCGAATACTCGGAGCTGGCGATCAAGCCGCTGTTCGAGCAGTTCTGCGCGACCCTGGCCGGCGAATTCGCCGGCAAGCCCTTCGATACGGCAGAGGAGAACCTGCAGGCGCGTATCCGCGGCACCCTGCTCATGGCCATCTCCAACAAGTTTGGCAGCATCGTACTCACCACCGGCAACAAAAGTGAGATGGCGGTCGGATATTCGACACTCTACGGCGATATGGCCGGCGGCTTCTCGTTACTGAAGGACGTGCCCAAGACCCTGGTCTACAAGCTTGCGGATTATCGCAACAGCCTGTCGCCGGTGATCCCGCAGCGCATCATCCTGCGCGCCCCATCAGCCGAGTTGCGGCCGGGCCAGACCGACCAGGACAGCCTGCCGCCCTATGCCGTGCTGGACGCGATCATGGAGGCCTATGTCGAGCATGATTGCAGTCCGTCGGACATCATCGAGATGGGATTCCGCCAGCAGGACGTGGCGCGCGTGGTGCGCCTGATCGATATCAACGAATATAAACGGCGCCAGGCGCCGGTCGGTGTGCGCATCACGCACCGGGGGTTTGGCAAGGACAGACGATATCCGATAACATCGAAGTTCGGATTCAATCATTAACCACCTTTAGGTAGTCGGGGGAGTGCAAGGCATGAAGAAAATCGAAGCGATCATCAAACCGTTCAAGCTGGACGAGGTCCGCGAGGCATTGTCCGAGATCGGCGTCAATGGGCTGACCGTGACTGAGGTCAAAGGCTTCGGACGTCAGAAAGGCCATACCGAACTCTATCGTGGCGCGGAATATGTGGTCGATTTCCTGCCCAAGATCAAGGTCGAGCTGGTGATCGGCGATAGCCTGGTCGAATCGGCCATCGAGGCCATCATCAAGGCGGCGCACACCGGCAAGATCGGCGACGGCAAGATCTTCGTCTCCAGTGTCGAACAAGTCATCCGTATCCGCACTGGTGAAACCGACGAAGCAGCGATCTAGCCTGCGGTATGCCGGCGGTTCTCAAGAGCATCCTGCTGTTGAGCATATCGAACGTCTTCATGACGTTCGCCTGGTATGCCCACCTGAAGAACCTCGGCAGCAAGCCTTGGTACATCGCCGCTTTCCTCAGCTGGCTCGTTGCCTTCCTCGAATACATGTTCCAGGTACCGGGCAACCGTATCGGTTTCACCGTCCTGTCGCTGGCCCAGCTCAAGATCCTGCAGGAAGTCATCACGCTCAGCGTATTCATACCGTTTGCCGTCTTTTACATGCAGCAGCCGATGAAACTCGATTTTCTGTGGGCGGGCCTGTGCCTCATGGGGGCCGTCTATTTCATGTTCAGAACCGCGACATAAACCTATGATCCATATCAAGCAACTCATGCATGCCGGCCTGATCGTCTCCGATCTCAAGCGCTCCCGTGAATTCTACGAAGGCCTGCTCGGCCTTGCGCCCAATCCCAATCGCCCGGATTTCAGTTTCGAGGGCGTCTGGTACGACATCGGCGCCAATCAGCTCCACCTGATGGTGGTGCCTAACCCCTATGAGCATGTGACGCGCCCGGAACATGGCGGCCGTGACAACCATGTGGCATTCTCGGTGGAAGATGTCGCCCCGATCAGGGAGGCGCTAGATAAAGCTGGCGTGGCCTACAGCATGAGCAAGTCCGGTCGTGCCGCGGTGTTCTGCCGCGACCCGGATGGCAATGCCTTGGAGTTCTCGGCCGTCAGGTGACCCTGTAGCCTGGTTTGCGCTGTTCAATCGTGACTTTGCGCAGCACGAATTTTCCGGCTGTGATTCCTATGTGGGCTTGTACTTGCGGTCTCTAGCCCGTGTGGCCTCAAAGATGCGCTACTGGCATCGATGCCCTGGCGCATCCCCGTGATCAAAACCCCAAGGCGCGCGCCGACTGGTAGAAGATAAAGCTTACCACCCAGGCCAGTGCCAGCGACCAGCCAATGGAGAGCAGCATGAAGCCGGTGCTCTTCGATTCCGATTTCAGTGTGGCCACGGTGGACAGGCAGGGCGTGTAGATCAGCGTGAACAACATGAAGCTCATGCCTTGCACCCAATCGAGTTGCTGGCCCATCAGGTGCATCAGCGCATCGCCCTGCAAACCATAGATCACGGCCAGCGAGCCGACCACGATCTCCTTGGCGACGAAGCCGAAGATGAGCGCGATCGCGAGCTGGGTGTCGATGCCGATCGGACTGAGCACCGGCGCGAAGAAGGTGCCGATCTGGCCGGCCAGTGTCTCGCTGCTGGCGGGGTGCACGCCTGGCGGGAAGTTGGTCAGCAGCCAGACCATGACCACGCCGATGACGATGAACTTGGTCGCCCGGTGCAGGAAGTGCCGCACTTCATGCCAGCCGCGCAACCAGACCTGTCTTGGCGTCGGGAAGCGGTAGGGGGGCAGTTCCAGGATGAAGGGCTCGTGGCTGGCATATTTGCCCTTGAACAGTAGCGCCGTGAGGAAGATCGCGGCGAAGCTCGCGAGGTAGAGGAAGAACAGCACGAACGGCGCCTTGCTCGGGCTGAACAGGATGGCCGTGATGAAAACGAACACCTGCAGGCGCGCCGAGCACAGCGAGAGCGGGATCACCAGCATGGTCAGCAGGCGCAGCGCCCGCGAGCGCATGACGCGTGTGCCCATCAGCGCCGGCACGTTGCAGCCAAATCCCATCAGCATCATGACGAAGCCGCGGCCGTCGAGCCCCATCTTGGCCATCAGCGTGTCCATGAGGAAAGCCGCGCGCGACAGATAGCCGCTATCCTCGACCATGGTCATGATCAGGAAGAACAGGATGATGATGGGAATGAACGCCGCCACGGTGCCGACCCCGTTATAGATCCCGTCGAGCAGCAAACCCTTGAGCCAGGCCGGGGCGCCCGTGAACAGCGGTTCCAGGACATCCACGCGCAGGGTGTCGAGCAGCCAGGCCACGCCATCCTGCAAGGGAGCGCCCGCGGTGAAGATGAACTGGAACAGCAGCAGCATCGCGGCGAAGAAGATCGGGATACCGAACCATGGATGCAGCAGCAGGTGGTCGATGCGCGCGGTCAGCTGGTCGTTGAGTTGCGCCGGGATATGCACCGTATCCTTGACGAGCGCTTCCATCTCTTCCACCAGTCGGTGGTCTTCATGCAGTAGTTGGCTGATCTGCTCCGGCGATACCGTGCCAGTCTGCTGGTCAAGATGCTTGGCCGCCAGACGCAGCGCTTCGGCAGTGCCTTCGCCATGCTTGGCGCTGATCTGCATCACAGGCATGTTGAGTTGCCGCGACAGGACCGGCGTATCGATAGTGATGCCGTTGCGCCGAGATTCGTCCACCATGTTCAACATGAGGATGGCGGGCAGGCCGAGTTCTCGAATCTGCAGGGCAAGCGAAAGCTGGCGATCGATCTGCGAGCCGTTGAGCGTGATCATGACCAGGTCGACGGCGTTGGTCGCCAGGAAATCGCGCACCACCTGCTCGTCGTCCGAATAGCCATGCAGGTCGTAGAGGCCGGGCAGGTCGATCAGCTCGACGATATGTCCGCCGAGCAGGATCTTCGCGCTCATGAGGTCGACCGTGATCCCCGGCCAGTTGCCGACGCGCGCCGACGCACCGCTGATGCGGTTGAACAGGGTCGATTTGCCCGTATTGGGCATGCCGATGAGGGCGATGCGTTTCATTGCTGAGCCTGGGTGGAGGTGCTGATCTCGATGAGTTGCGCTTCGCGTGCGCGCAAGATGACGTCGGTCGTGCCTAGCCTGACATGCAGCGGCCCGTTGAAACTGGCGCGGCGGATCAGTTCGACCCGTTTACCGATGCGAAAGCCGAGCGCCGCCAGCCGCTTCTGTAGCGAAGCGTCCGCCGTGATGCTGCGGATGATGCCATTTTCACCTGGGGGAAGCCGGTCAAGACTGGTCACGAGAGACTCGCATATGGGTAAATAAGAACAATTCTTATTATCCCATAGATTGTCAGACAAGCATATCGTGCCCATGCGGATGGCGATACGCATGCGAACCGATGCGATCAGGCTGAAGGCTGGCCGAGCCAGGCATCCAGCCGGGCTTGCATGGCATCCCCGATGCGGCGCTTGATGGCAAGTTTGCACGAGTCAGGCCGGGCAGCCGTCAGCGTCACCTTAAAGCACATCAGTTCATCCCGGCGAAATGCATGGACGGTGATGACGCTACCGGGCTTGCGCTTGCCAGTTCGCTTCTCAAGGGTCTTGTTGTTGACGCGCAAACCATCGACTGCGATCACGACATCGCCGCCTGCGAGCCCGGCGCGCTCTGCCGGGCTGCCGCTCAGCACAGTGGCGATCCTGGCTTCTTCGCCTGGGCCCAGCTTGATGCCGAGATCGGTGGTCCGTTCATGGTCGATCGTCTCCTGGTAGTCGATACCGAAATCGCCCAGCAGACGAGCGAGCGGTAGTGCCTCGGTGCTGCGCAGGGCCGAATCCAGCAAGGCGTCGACGTCGACCCCAGTGACGGTACGCACCAGGTCGGCAAGCGCGCCTTCGGCCAGGCCGATGCCGCTATCGCCATGTAATTGCCAAAGCTTGCGCATCACTTCGTCAAGGCTGTGTCCGGCCTGCCGCAGCGTCAGATCCAGCGCCAGCGCGGTGAGTGAACCCTTGAGATAGTAGCTGACCTGGGCGTTGGGCGTGTTCTCGTCCGGCTTGTAGAGCTTGATCCAGGCGTCGAAACTGGAATCCTCCAGCGCCTGCACATGCCTTCCCGGCGTGCGCAACAAGCGGGTGATGGATTGCGCCAGGTCGCGCAGATAGGCCTCACGCGGGATCAGGCCGCTACGCAGCACGAACAGGCTATCGTAATAGGCGGTGAAGCCTTCGAAGATCCATAGCTGGCGGGTATAGGCTTCGCGATCCAGCGGCGGGTCGATGAAGGCTTGTGGACGGATGCGCTTGACGTGCCAGGCATGGAAATACTCATGGCTGCATAACCCGAGCAGATCCTGGTAATGCGCCTGATCTAGAGGTTCGCCCTTCACCGGTAGCCAGCTGCGCGGGCAGACCAGACTCGTCGAATTCAGGTGCTCCAGCCCGCCGTACTGGTCATCGCCGGCTGCGTACAGCAAGAAGTCGTAGCGGCTGAACGGTGCCACTCCGAAGAAGTCGATGTGGTAGCGGCAAAGTTGCTTGAGATCGCGCGTCATGCGCTTGAGGTCGGCGCGATGCCGGCCGGAGACGATCAGGCGATGCGGGACGCCTTTGACCTTGAATGTAGCGATTTCTAGCGCGCCGATCTCCATCGGATGATCGATCAGCGTGCGGTAATCTTCAGCGAGATAGGTGCCGAACCCCCGTTTGTCGATCTTGTGCGGCGTCATTGCGGTCCCTACCTGCCAGCCATCGCCGAACCCCGAAGGTTTCTCGATCGTCAGCCGACAATGCTGCCGCTCCTGGCCGTGCACCATGAGGCACAGGCTGGTCCCGTTGAAATAGGCGCGCGTGGTGTCGAAATAGGCCGCACGCACCGAGAGATCGAAGGCATATACCGTATAACTGAGCTTCAGCTTGCCCGCGCATGGCGCACAGCGCCAGGTCTGCTTGTCGGTCTTTTCCACTTGAACGGCCTTGCCCTGACTGCTTGCCGAGAGGCTGACGATATGGCGGGCGAAGTCGCGGATCATGTAACTGCCGGGGATCCATGCCGGCAGGGAGACGATCTGGCCTTCCGGCGCCGGGGCCGGGATGGTACATTCGATCTCGAACAGGTGGGCTTGCGGCGACAAGAGGGTGACGCGGTATTCGATGGTGGGCATGGTATCCGGCAATATGATCAGCAGAGGTGGAATCGAAGATGCAGTTCAAGTTTAGCGATGGCAAGGAATTGCGCAAGCACTGGATGCTGGAGGAGGACATGCATTTCCTCAACCACGGGTCTTTCGGCGCCGCGCCGCGCGTGGTGCTGCAGGCGCAACAGCGGTTCCGCGACCGCATGGAGCGGCAACCGGTCGATTTCCTGGTGCGGCAGGCACCGGCAGAGCTGCGTGCGGCAGCCGGCGACCTGGCGGGTTTCCTGGGTGCCCAGGGCGAGGATCTGGCCTTTGTCGAGAACGCCACCGCCGGGGTCAATGCGGTCCTGCGTTCCTATCCCTGGCAAGCGGGTGACGAGCTGCTGCTGTCGGCGCACGCGTATCCCGCCGTCAAGCATCTCACCCGTTTCGTCGCCCGCCAGACCGGTATCGTCATCCGCGAATTCGATTTCGCCTTCCCGCTGCAAGCAGGGGAGATCCTGGAGCGCTTCAGCGCAGCCGTCACCCCCGCGACGCGTATGGCCATCCTCGATCATGTCTCGTCGCCGCTGGCGATCGTCTATCCCTTGCAGGAGATGCTGGCGGTATGCCGTGCGAAAGGCATCAGGGCGCTGGTCGATGGTGCCCATGTGCCCGGCATGTTGCCTTTGGATATCCCGGCGCTGCAAGTCGACTGGTATGTCGGCAATTGCCATAAATGGTTGTTCGCCCCCAAAGGTTGCGCGTTCCTCTGGGCGGCGCCGGGTTCGCGGGATTTCCTGCAGCCGCCCGTGGTGTCGCTGCGCATGGAGGAAGGCTTCCCCGCCACCTTCGATTGGGTCGGCACACGCGACCCCAGCGCCTGGCTCTCGATCTCTGCCGCCATCGCTTTCTATCGCGAGATGGGTGGCGAGGCCATCCCCGCCTACCTGCACGCCAAGGTCCTGGCGGCCGCGGATCTGATATGCGCGGCCTGGCAGGTCGAATTGCCGGCCAAGCGTGAAGACTATGGCGCGATGGTGACCTTGCCATTTCCATTCGAAGGTGAGGCGACCTTGGAGCGTGCCAACCAGCTGCGTGACCAGCTTTGGCAAGCGCACCGAATCGAGGTGCCGCTGTTCGCGTTCGATGGGCGCCTCTGGCTGCGCATCTCGGCACAACTGTATAACGTGATCGACGATTACGTCGCGCTGGCTGCAGCAGTGAAGCGACTGACAAGCCATCGGGCCTGACGTGGACAACAAAAAAGCCCGCAGATGCGGGCTTTTTCAATCAAACCGAGGATTCAATCAAACCGAGGCGTGATCCTCAGCGCAGCTTATTTCTTGGCTGCCGTATTGTCGACGATCTTGGCTTTCGTGCGCAGATCGGTCAGCAGCTTCTCCAGCTGACGTTGCTGCAATTGCTTCTGCAAACCGTCCTTGACCTTGTCGTAGGCCGGGGCTTGCGTGGTGCGGGTGTCTTCCAGCTTGATCACGTGCCAGCCGAACTGGGTCTGTACCGGTTCGGTGGAGATGCCGCCCTTTTGTAGCTTGGCGACTGCGTCGCTGAAGGGCTTGACCATGCCGCCGAGAGAGAACCAGCCGAGGTCACCGCCTTTTTCCTTGGAGCCCGGGTCCTTGGATTTCTCCTTGGCCAGCTTGGCGAAATCGGCGCCCTTGTTCAGTTGCGCGATCAGGTCCTTGGCTTCGGCTTCAGTGGCGACCAGGATATGACGTGCGCTGTATTCCTTGTCGCCGAGCTCCTTCTTGTACTGCTCGTAGGCGGCCTTGGTATCGGCTTCGCTGATCGGGTTCTTCTTTATGTAATCCTGCAGGTAGGCGTTGACCAGCAGTTCGCGGCGGGCCAGCTCTTCCTTGGCCTGAAAGTCCGGCTGTTTGTCGAGGCCGACGCGCTGGGCTTCCTGGTACACCAGTTCGCTGCTGATCAGCTTGTTGACGATGATCTCGCGTACGTTGTCGTCGACCTTCTGGCCACGGGCGGTCGCATCCTTGACGATATAGTCATAGATCGATTGTTTGATCGGTTTGCCGTTGACGGTGGCGACGGCATTGTCGGCGAGCGCCGGTTGCGACAGCCCGGATACGAGCAGCATCAGCAATGCACCAGTGGTAACTTTCATGAAGGGTCCTTAGGGTCGGGTTATGGGGAGGGCTCATCGCTGGCGATGGCCTGGATACTCAATGCATGGATACGGTCGGGCATGAGGCCGCTGAGCGCCTGATAGATGGCGCGATGCCGCATTATCTGCGATTTTCCGCAAAATTGCGAACTGACGATCACGACATGAAAATGGCCGCCACCGCGGTTGCCGGCATGGCCTGCGTGCAGCGCGCTGTCGTCGCGTAATTCAAGTCGGGCCGGCTGTAGCGCGCTGGTCAGGCGCTCGCGGATCTCGTCGTGGAGTGTCATGGGCAAGTCCCCGGCAGGGCTCCTCAGTCGAGCCCGATATCCGGCAATACGGGCATCGCCGGCAAGGTCTTGCGGAACGGTTTGACGGTGACCTTGGCATAGACGCCGGCGGTCACGAAGGGGTCGGCTTGGGCCCAGGCCTGTGCCGAAGCCAGATTGTTGAAGGCGGCGATGATGAGGCTGCCGCTGTAACCGGCATTGCCCGGATCTTCGCTGTCGATGGCAGGGAAGGGGCCGGCAAGCAGCAGGCGCGCCTCGTCCTGCAGCGCCTGTAGCCGTGCGAGATGCTGCGGACGGGCCGCCATGCGTTTTTCCAGGCTATCCGGGTAGTCTTCGGCGACGATGGCGTACCACATCATTCAGGGTCCTTTTCCGTGATGTATCTGTTGAGCAGCAGGGTCTGGCCGATGATGAAAGCGAACATCAGGCCCATGGTGCCGAACAGCTTGAAATCCACCCAGGTGTCGGTTGAGAAGTTGAAGGCGACATACAGGTTGAGCACACCCAGCGCGGCGAAGAAGGTCGCCCAGGCCAGGTTGAGCCGCACCCAGATCGGTTCCGGCATGCTGATCTGTTTCTCCATCAGGCTGCGGATCAGGTTGCGCTTGAACAGCAGTGGGCTGAGCAGCAAGCCGGCGCTGAAGAACCAGTAGAGGATCGTGGGCTTCCACTTGATGAAACTCTCGTCATGCAGCAGCAAGGTCGCGCCGCCGAACACGGTGATGATGACGCCGCTGGCGATCAGTGCGCCATCGACCTTGCCGTGGCGCCACTTGACCCAGACGATCTGCAGCAGGGTCGCGATGATGGCGGTGGCCGTCGCAGGGTAGATGCCGACGAACTTGTAGACCGCGAAAAAGAGGATGACCGGGAACAGGTCGAACAGAAACTTCATGCAGGATTTTCCAAAGAGATAGCCGTCGCCGGCGTACGCCGAAGTGTCGGTGAATGGCGTATTTTGCTATGATTCTTCATACCTCACAAGACGCCGCGCGTCTTTCACCGAGCGATGCCTTCCCTTATCGACCTCCACAGCCATTCCACGATCTCCGACGGATTGCTTGGCCCTGCCGAACTTGTCGCCCACGCCGCTGCACAAGGCTTGCGCGTACTGGCGCTGACCGACCACGACGATGTCGCCGGGCTACCCGAAGCCTATGCCGCCGCGTCCAGTCACGGCATCACGCTGATCCCCGGCGTTGAGGTCTCGGTCACCTGGCGCAGGCGTACGCTGCACATCGTCGGGCTCAAGGTCGATCCGGATCATCCGCCGCTGCAGGCCGGCTTGCAGAAGATCCGGGCAGGACGCCATACGCGCGCGGAAGGCATGGCAGAGGGCCTGCGAAAGATCGGCATCGAAGGCGCGCTGGAAGGCGCCTACCGCTATGCGCAGCAAGGGATCATCAGTCGCACGCATTTTGCCCGCTTCCTCGTCGAGCAAGGGTTCGCCAAGGATGCCAAGGCCGTTTTCAAGCATTACCTGGTCAAGGGCAAGCCCGGTTACGTCGAGCATGAATGGGCGAGTCTGGAAGACGCCATGGGATGGATCATCGGTAGCGGTGGCCATGCGGTCATCGCCCACCCCGGCCGCTATGATCTGGGACGCACCAACATGCTGCTGTTGATGGAAGAGTTCCGCGCCC
>CAMLMA010000029.1 GCA_946481065.1 uncultured Nitrosomonadales bacterium | reverse complement strand
CTGTCAGGAACATCATGCTGCAAGGCAGTCTTGTCGCCATCGTCACCCCCATGCACCAGGATGGCAGCCTCGATCTGAAAGCATTGCGCGCGCTCATCGATTTTCATGTCACCGAGGGGACGGACGGCATCGTCATCGTCGGCACGACGGGCGAATCGCCCACGGTCAATTTCGACGAGCACTGCCTGCTGATCAAGACCGCTGTCGAGCAGAGCGCGGGGCGCGTTCCCGTGATCGCCGGCACCGGCGCCAATTCGACCACGGAAGCGATCGAACTCACCAGCGCTGCGAAAAGCCTGGGAGTGGATGCCTGCCTGCTGGTGGCGCCTTACTACAACAAGCCTTCACAAGAAGGCTTGTATCAGCACTTCCGTACCGTCGCCGAAACCGTCGATATCCCGCAGATCCTCTACAACGTGCCGGGGCGGACAGGATGCGACATTGTCAACGATACCGTGCTGCGCCTCGTTCAGCTTCCTAACATCGTCGGCATCAAGGATGCGACAGGCAACATCGAGCGCGGCACTGACCTGTTGTTACGCGCGCCAGACGATTTCGCCGTCTACAGCGGTGACGATGCCACCGCCATGTCATTGATGCTGCTGGGCGGTCGCGGCGTGATCTCGGTCACTGCCAACGTCGCGCCGCGACTCATGCATGAACTATGTGTCGCCGCCATGGCTGGCGATGCGAAGACGGCGCGCGGCATCAATGCCCAGCTGTTCGGCTTGCATCAGAAGCTGTTCGTCGAGGCCAATCCGATCCCGGTGAAGTGGGTGCTGGAACAGATGCAACTGATCGGCCCCGGCATCCGCCTGCCGCTGACACCCTTGGCGACGCAGCATCACGAGACCTTGCGTCGCGCCATGCAGCAAGCGGCGTTGTAACACCAGGCAACACCACTCATCCTCACTGAGAGACGTATGAATCGAACCTTGAACCAGACCCTTGTCGCCACCCTGCTCGCACTGAGCGTTGCCGGGTGCGACTCCATCCCCTTTGTCGATAACACGCCGGATTACAAATCGGCTGGCCGCTCGCGCCCACTGGAAGTCCCCCCGGACCTGACCTCCGCATCGGCCAGCGATACCTACTCCGTCCCTGGCGGCTCCACCACTTATTCCAGTTACAGCCAGTCGCAAGCCGAACAAGGCGAGGCCCAGGAAAAGATCCTGCCCAACCCGGATAACGTCAGACTGGAACGCGCCGGCTCGCAACGCTGGCTGGTGGTGGACGCTCCCGCCGAGAAGATCTGGCCGGTGATCCGTGAGTTCTGGGCCGAGCTGGGCTTCGCGGTGCGGGTCGAGAACCCGCAGACGGGCGTCATGGAAACCGAATGGGTCGACCCTTCGAGCCTGACCAAGGATGAAAAAGGCAACTACCTTGACAAGTTCCAGGGTTGGCTCGACAAACTCAACTCCCTGCAGACCCGCCAGAAATTCCGCACACGCATCGACCGCGGCGTCGAGAAAGGCACGACCGAGATCTACCTCAGCCATCGCTCCATCAGCGACAGTGTGGATGACGGCAAGGAACGCGTACTGACCAGCGTCGGCACGGTCGAGCAAGGCTACAAGCTTGATAAACGCACCAAGCAGGATGAAGTACGCGCAGATGCCGAAGACATCGACGCTGAATTGCTGCGCCGGCTGATGGTCCGCCTGGGCGTCGAGGAAAAGAGCTCACGCAAGGTCATGGCTGCAGTCAGCAATGAAGTTCGCGCCACGCTGAGCAAGAACAGCGACAACAGCCTCAGCATCGGCCTCAAGGATCCGTTCGACCGCGCATGGCGCCGTGTCGGCCTGGCGCTCGACCGTGTCGGTTTCGTCGTCGAAGACCGCGACCGTTCCAGCGGCATCTTCTTCGTCCGTTACTCTGACGTCGGTATCGACGACGCGCCGAAGAAAGAGGAAGGCCTGCTCGACAAACTCAAATTCTGGGGCGATGACGACAAGAAGCCGAAAGAGGAAGATATCCCCGAGCCCAAGAAAAAGAACGATGAAGGCGTCATCGACAAGCTCAAGTTCTGGGAAGTGAAGGACAAGGACAAGGCACCGCCAGAGCGCCAGTACCGGGTCAAGGTCGTCGCGGATGAAAACGGCAGCACGGTGCTGGTCACCGACAAGGCTGGTCAACGCAACACCTCGACGACCGCCAACCGCATCATCAGCCTGCTCTACGAGCAACTGAAATAACCGCTTCAACATGCGGCTGGTCACGCGGCCAGCCGTCAAGGACAGGGAGTGACCATGCGTTTTGCCTCTCTGGGCAGCGGCAGTAATGGTAACGGCCTGGTCGTGGAAAAACGCACGACCCGGCTACTGATGGATTGCGGATTCGGCCTGCGCGATGTGGTTCAACGGCTGGCAAGACTGGCGCTGAGCCCGGCTGACATCACCGGCATCCTCGTTACGCACGAACATGACGATCACGCTGGTGGCGTCTTTAAATTCGCCAGCAAGCACGGTATCCCGGTATGGCTGACGCATGGCACCTGGCGCATGTCGCAGCGCTATCTGCCGGCCAGTAGCGCGCTAGATATCAAGCTCATCGACAGTCATCAGCATTTCACCATCGGCGATCTCGAGATCACCCCCTTCCCTGTCCCGCACGACGCGCGCGAACCCGTGCAGTACACGTTCAGCGACGGCCAATACAAACTGGGCGTGCTCACTGACACCGGCACCTCGACGCCGCATATCGAGCAGATGCTGAGCGCGTGTCACGGGCTGGTGCTGGAGTGCAACCATGATCTGGAGATGCTCGCCAACGGTCCTTACGCCTGGCCGCTCAAGCAGCGCGTCGGCAGCCGGCTTGGTCATCTCGATAACGACAGTGCGGCACGCCTGCTGGCCAAGCTTGATAACAGCAAGTTGCAACACCTGATCGCTGCCCACCTGAGCGCAAAGAACAACTCACCGGCACTGGCCCGCGATGCACTGAGCCAGGCCCTCGGATGCAGCGCGGAATGGATCGGCATCGCCGACCAGGAGACGGGGTTCGACTGGCGTCAGCTCGGTTGATCACCGCCTGTTAGCGCCACCCCGCTAAAAGGCAGCCGCACACCCTCAGGTATTCGCCACCCATATGGCGCGCAGTTTCATGAACCGGGCGCAAAAAAACAAAAAGCCGACCTAGGGTCGGCTTTTTGTTCGCTAGCGAATTAAGCTAGTGGATTACTTCGCTTCTTCAGCAGGAGCAGCTGGTGCGGCTTCAGCAGGAGCAGCTTCAGCAGGAGCAGCTTCGGCTGGTGCAGCTTCAGCAGGAGCAGCTTCAGCAGGAGCAGCTGGTGCTTCAGCAGCTGGCGCTTCAGCAGGAGCAGCTTCTTCTTTTTGACCACAAGCGGTCAGTGCGAGTGCGAGCAGAGCGGCAAGCAGAGCGGAACGAGTCATTTTTGTATCCCTTAACGTGTAGACGATGAATTAAACCAGGTACGGCTAGTGATTATAATTGAACAAGCCGGGTGCAAAAATTCTACACAGGCGCCAAAAAAAATACCACTGTTTTTTGCGCGCTAGCCCCTTGTTTTATGGGAAAAGTCACGTTTATCAGCGACGGCGATCAAAAAGGCGATCCTCACCCTGCTTTCAGTCGATCCGAATCATGAGCTGGCGGCCTCGCGCATCCTCAGAATCGCCCTGTTCGAGGATGCTTCTGCTCACCTCATCCCGTGATTGCATCGCCCCGCCGAGATCGAACCACTGACCGGGCGAGACCCGCACCGTTGTCTGCAATGCCTGAAAGTCGACAACACCTGTCGAACCCAGGTCGGCGATGCGCGGCGCGATCGCCAACTCCACCTCGTTGCCGATGCTGCGCGGCCTGACGACGAAGCCGGTGGTGATGTCCTGGAATCGCGTGGATTGCTGCAGATGCACATGGCGTTGCGTCAGCGAAAGCCACTGCTGGGTATAAGGGATCGACTGGCCGACACGGATGAACGCCTGCTCGCCATCGGTCACGCTGAGAAACTGGGTGAGTTTTGTCGCCTGGCGCTGGCTGCGCTGGTCGATCTCGATCCTGACGTCGCCAGCCCCCGAGGCCTGGCCTGCCGCATCGGTACCAATCACGATGTCACCCGCGCGGACCCGTCCACGCACCCCGGCACTGGTCACTTTACGATCGTGCTGGTCGTCATAGCCGATCGTGATGCGCCAGGTCCTGCGCGCCACATCCAGCTTGGCGACCACCTGTTCGATCGCTTCCAGCTGTTCCGGCGTCGCCGTGACCATCAAATGGTTATCGAGCGCGCTGACCTTGCCCTCCGGCCCGACCATCGACTCGATCACAGGCAGGACATCCTTCGCGAACCGATGTTGCAGCGAGATCATCCTGAATTCCGTGGGTGCCGCCAGTGCCACCATGCTCCCCAGCAGCAAAGCCAGTCCGATCAGATACTTGCGCAGCGTTAGATCACGGCGCATCACAAGCCCAGGCTATGAGTGGCGACGGTATGCGTGGTCGCCTCCAGCAGTTCGTCGAATCGCTGGCACAGCATGTGGACAGTCTCTGCATCATCGCTGGCGTAGCGGAAGCGCGGCTGGTCGGCATGGAATCGCCGCAGGTAATGTTGGCGGTCGGCCACGATGAAACTGTCGCGTGCGACCTTGGCCTGATCGTTCGTTTGATAGACGGTCATGGCATGGCCGTAGATCTTCAGCAACCCGAACAGGCGCGGGTAACGTGACGCGAAATCTGCAGTCTCATGCAATACGATCGTGAGGCGGTTGCCGGGCGCGCGACTCAGAAAGTCCTGGAGCTGGGCGAACCGACGGCTACTGGCATGATCGCCGCGGCCGAGATCGTGATCGAAGATCAGCAGTTCATGTTTCGCCAGGCCGATCACATGGTCGGTCGCCTCGCGATAGAGCCCTTCGCCGAAGAGCACGGCATCTGGCGTCAGGACATCATAGATGGGCTGCGTCATGGCTCAATGCCGATCGAATGTCAGCATGCCGGCCGAATACCAGTCATGCAATCTCGCGACCAGCGCCGCGTCATGCGTCCCGCCGCCCGGCAGGCAGCGCCGATCGGCGAGTTCGGTCAGGGCAGGCAGCTCGGCGGCACCAGCCTCCACCGGCTCACCGTTCATATAGAACCGTTGTCCGCGGTACAGCAATCGGCTCTTGCCATCCAGTCGCACACCCTTGCTCTGCAATCGTTGACGGAAGCTCGTCAATGACATCGCGCGTGGCGGGTCGAACACGAGATGCGGCTTGGGTTCGGAAAGATAGCTGCCGAGGAAATCCGCGACGTCCGCCTCTTGCCAGTCGATAGCGGCAAGCATCTTGGCAACGCGACTGACCATCGCCGCATCGATCTCTGCGGGATGCCCTGTCACGGTCAGGTCCGGGTCTTCATACATGCCGGGGAGCGCCAGCTTGCCGTGCAGATAATCGAGGAACTGGCTGGCCAGCTCTTGCGCGCTGGGCGCGCGAAAGCCGATGGAATACGTCATGCACTCGCCCACCGCGACGCCCCAATGCGCGACCTGCGGGGGTAGATAGAGCATGTCACCAGCTTGCAGCAGGTATTCCTGCTCGGTATCGAAATGCTTGAGGATGCGCAGCGGCGCACCCTCCTCCAGCGTCAGGTCCTCTTGCTGGCTGATGCGCCACAAGCGCTCGCCTTGCCCCTGCAAGAGGAACACGTCATAGGAATCGAAATGCGGGCCGACGCCTCCGCCATCCGGCGCATAGCTCACCATCAAATCGTCGAGCCGCGCGTATGGGATGAAATCGAAGCGCTGTAGCAGGGCATCGGCTTCCGGCAGATGATGGTTCACTTCCTGCACCAGCAGGGTCCAGTCACGCGCCGGCAGTTCGCCGAATCGTGCTTCGTCGATCGGGCCGTGCTCAAGGGTCCAGCGATGCGCATCATGCAAAATGAGGCGCGATTGCACCGACGCCTCGCAAGCGAGACCGGCCAGTTCGTCAGGGCTCAGCAAGCCGGCAAAATCGGGGATGGCGCCGCGAATCAGCAAGGGTCTCTTTTGCCAGTAATCCCGCAGGAATGCCTCTGGCGTAAGGCCGCCAAGCAGCTCGATGCAGGTGTCGCCGGCCATGTTATCGCCAAGTGTTTTTTTCATGGCTGCATCATAGCGCATTGCTAATTGGTCTTAGAAATGGGTTAGAATCGAATCAAGTCCACTTCGCTGTCCTCCCAGATGCTACAAGCCGGTTCACCCGCACCCGATTTCTCTTTGCCAGATGCCGACATGGAGATGCTGAAACTGTCAAAACTGCGGGGCAAGAACGTCGTGCTGTATTTCTATCCCAAGGATGACACCCCCGGCTGCACCGTTGAGGCCATCGAGTTCAGTGATCTCGAAGATGAATTCATCAAGCACAACACGGTCATCCTCGGCGTTAGCAAGGACGACTGCCTGAGCCACGCCGCCTTTCGCGACAAGCATGGCCTGGCCATCAACCTGCTGGCGGATGTCGAGGGCAAGGTCTGCGAGAAATACGGCGTCTGGCAAGAGAAGGAAAAAGACGGCGTGCGCAAGATGGGCATCGTACGCTCGACCTTCGTGATCGACCCCGAGGGGCATATCCGCCACGCCCAATATGGCGTCATCGCCAAGGGCCATGCCCACGAGATCCTGAATATCGTCAGGACGCTTTAAATCAACCCTCTGAAATAGGTAATCCATCATGCAAATCGCCATGAACACCGTTGTATCCATGACTTACGAGCTTCGCGACAGCGAAGGCAATGTCCTCGAATCGAGCGCAGAGCCTGTAAGCTACCTGCACGGTGGCTACGACAACATCTTCCCACGCGTCGAAGAGGAACTGCACGGCAAGGCCGTCGGCGATGTCGTCGAGATCACGCTCGAACCGGCAGACGCCTTCGGCGACTATGACGAAGAGCTGGTACAGATCGAACCCATTGCGGCCTTCCCGACCAAGGACCTCAAGGTCGGCATGCAATTCGAAGGCGAGGACGAAAGCGGCGAAGTGATCCTTTACACCATCACCAATATCGACGATGGCAAGGTCGTGGTCGACGGCAACCATCCCTGGGCCGGCGAGCGCGTGCTGTTCAAGGCCACCGTCACCGGCGTACGCTCCGCCGGCAAGGAAGAAGTCGAACATGGCCATGTGCACGGTCATGGCGGCCATCACCACTAAGCGCCGAAATTGGTAGAATGAAAGCACCCTGAACAGGTGCTTTTGTTTTAACGGATGCGCTGGAGTTTGTTCGCGCCGATCCCAAGCTGACCGGTTTGTCAGCCCAATAATGACAAGGGATTCGGCTTTACCTGCGTGCAGACGACCATTGTCTGCGCCATATATGAGGAGAAATCAGTTGATCAAGCTGTTGCGATTCACCCTGATAGCCGCCTTGCTCTCATTCGCCATGAACGCCATGGCCGAGACCAAGATCGGTTACGTCCAGATCCAGAACATCATGCAATCGCCTGCCTCGCTCGAAGTCGGCAAGAAACTGCAAAAGGAATTCAGCACCCGCTCGGCAGAACTCAATCGCCAGAAGAAGCTGGTCGAAGACAAGGCCGCGGCCCTGGACAAGGATTCCCTGACCATGTCTGAAGCCGATCGCCGGGCCAAGAGCCAGGACATTTCCAATCAGCGCCTGGATCTGCAACGCAAGGAACGCGAACTGGCGGAAGATTTCGAGATGCGCAAGAGCGAAGAAAAAGCCAAATTGCAGGATCGCGTCAACAAGGCGGTGAATGCCGTCGCTGTCGCCGAAGGCTACGACCTCGTGCTCTACGGCAATGCCGCCTATGCCGGCAAGAAAGCCGACATCACCGACAAGGTGATCAAGGCCATCAAGTAGCCCTGGCTATCCGGAGCAAGACGAAAAGCCTGCCTAGAGCAGGCTTTTCAATTTATAAAGCGCCTCCAACGCCTGTTTCGGCGTGAGATCGTCAGGTTCCAGCGCCTCCAGATCGTCCAGTGCCGGATGTCTCATCGGCTCGGGCGCCACCGCCTGCTGCGCGAACATGTCGGTTTGCGGGCCGGCAGCGATGTTCTGTTGCTCCAGTTGCGCCAGCTTGCGCTTGGCCGAAGCGACCACCGATCTCGGGATGCCGGCCAGCTGCGCCACCTGCAGGCCATAGCTCTGGCTCGCAGGCCCCTCTTCCACCTTGTGCAGGAACACGATGCCATGGCCATGCTCGACGGCGTCGAGGTGTACGTTCGCAGCCTGTTTGAAATCCTCGGTCAATCTTGTCAGTTCGAAATAATGCGTGGCGAACAAGGTATAACTGCGGTTCCTTTCCAGCAGCTGACGCGCCACAGCCCAGGCCAGGGACAAGCCATCGAAGGTCGAGGTGCCACGGCCGATCTCGTCCAGCAGCACCAGACTCTGGTCCGTGGCGTTATGCAGGATATTGGCGGTCTCGGTCATTTCGACCATGAAGGTCGAACGTCCGCCGGCCAGATCGTCAGACGCGCCGATGCGCGTGAAAATGCGGTCGACCGGGCCGAACCGTGCCGATGACGCCGGCACGAAGCTGCCGCAATGCGCAAGCAGCACGATCAGCGCCGTCTGTCGCATGTAGGTCGACTTGCCGCCCATGTTGGGGCCGGTGATCAGCAACAACTGGCGATAGGGCGAGAGTTCCACGTCGTTGGCAATGAAAGGCTGCGTGATGCGCTCGACCACGGGATGCCGCCCCTGCGTGATCTGCAAACAGGATTCGTCGACAAACGAGGGGGCGACATAGCCCAGCGCCTCGGCGCGTTCTGCAAACGTGGTGAGCACATCGAGCTGCGCAATGGCCCGGGCATTCCGCTGCAACACCTCGATATGCGGCGCCAGCTGCTCCAGCACTGCGTCGTAGAGTAGTTTCTCCCTTGCCAGCGCACGCTCGTTGGCCGAAAGCACCTTGTCTTCGAACGCTTTCAGCTCCGGTGTGATGAAACGCTCTGCGTTCTTCAGCGTCTGCCGCCGGCGATAATCGGCCGGCGCCTGTTCCGCCTGGGCGCGGCTGATCTCGATATAGAAGCCGTGCACGCTGTTGTATTCGACCTTGAGATTGCTCAAGCCTGTACGTGCCTTCTCCTGAGCTTCGAACTGCAGCAGGAAGTCACCATGGTTGGTCTGCATCGACCGTAGTTCGTCGAGCTCGGCATCGTAGCCGTCGGCGATCACGCCGCCTTCGCGCAACACCACAGAGGGTTCGGGGCGGATCGCGGATTGCAGCAACTCGGTCACAGCCACCGGGGTCTGCAAGTCCGCGACGAGCGCCTGCCAAAGTGGCGTCGCGATATCGTGCATGGCCGCCTGCAATGTGGGCAGCAGCGTCAGGCTGTCACGCAAGCCGCTGAGATCGCGAGGACGCGCCGTCTTCAAGGCGACGCGTGCGGTGATGCGCTCGATGTCGCCGACATTGGCGAGCACGTCGCGCACACTGACATAGGCGGCGCTGGCGATACTGCCTGCGACTGCCGCCTGGCGGGCCATGATGGTCGCGTGGTCGCGTAACGGATGATGCAGCCAATGGCGCAACAGTCGGGCACCCATGGCCGTCTGCGTGGTATCGAACAGGGCATAGAGTGTGGGTGCGGCCTCACCGCGCAGCGTCTGGTCGATCTCCAGGTTGCGGCGCGTGGCAGCGTCCATCTGGAGATAATCATGCGTTTGCTCGACGCTGAGCCCAGCCAGGTGAGGCAAGGCGGTGCGCTGGGTATGCTTGACGTAATCGAGCAAGGCACCAGCGGCGGCGATGGCCGAAGGCATATCCTGACAGCCGAAACCGCCGAGGTCATAGGTATCGAACTGCTTGGTCAGTGATTGGGTCGCGGAATCAAGATCGAACTGCCAGGGCGCCATGCGCTTCTTGGGGCATCGGACCGCATCGAGGGCCGCATGCGAAAAGTCCTCGGGCAATAGCAGCTCGGCTGGCCCGATACGCTCCAGTTCCTGCGACAACAGCCCGACCGCGATCTCGCTGAGCACGAACTCACCCGACGCCAGGTTGATGCGCGCGAGTCCCAGCAGGCCATCGCCAGGGCAAATGGCGAGCAGGAGGCTGTCGCGCGTGTCGTCCAGCAGAGCGCTATCGGTCAGCGTACCCGGCGTCAGGATGCGGCTGACCTGGCGTTCGACCGGGCCTTTACTCGTCTTGGGATCGCCGACCTGCTCGCAGATGGCCACGGCTTCGCCGAGCTTGGCCAGTTTCGCCAGGTATTGCTCTGCCGCGTGATATGGCACGCCAGCCATTCGGATCGGCGCCCCATTGGATGCCCCCCGCTTGGTTAGCGTGATGCCTAAGAGCCGCGCCGCCTTCTCGGCATCGTCGTGGAACAATTCGTAGAAATCGCCCATGCGGTAGAACAGCAGCATATCCGGGTATTGCGCCTTGATGCTGAGGTATTGCCGCATCATCGGCGTATGCTGCGCCAGGCTGTCTGGCTGCGCCGTCTCGCTGGCCGTGTCCGCTATTACTGGCGGCTCTTGCATCGTGGGTGCTTCACTCATGATTGCGAAAGGCGCTTCAGCAAGCCGTCTTGATAGACGGCATCCAGTTGCAGAGGGCCGCCACGTGACTCGCCCAGCTGCATGCTGAGCAAGCGTAACTTGCGCAGTGCCATTTCGCGCTGCTCACCGTCCGCCAGCGATTGCACCAGCCGCTGCAACGCACCGATCTCGTTCAGGGTATGCACCTCGGGCGGCACATAACCCGCGTTCTTGAGGATACGGTAGGCCATGCGCAGATCTGCCGGCACCAACCGGTCATCGTCAAGATCGAGTGGCTGACCGGCACCCGGCAGTCGTTCGAATTCGCCGCGCGCCAGGGCCTCGCTGATGCGTTGTTCGGCGATGGCTTCGAACGCGAGCATGTCGATCAGGCGGGAGTCTTGAGTGCAGGCGTCAGGTGCGGCGTCAGCACCTGCAGCATCTGCGCGAACACCTTGGGGTTGGCGGCGACGATATTGCCGGTCTCGAACCAGGATTCGTTGCCCTCGAAATCAGCGACGATCCCGCCCGCTTCCTGTACCAGCAAGGCACCGGCAGCGATGTCCCATTTCGACAGGCCGATCTCCCAGAAACCATCCAGATAACCGGCGGCGACATACGCGAGGTCGAGCGCGGCCGAGCCCGGACGACGGATAGCGGAGGCCTTCTTGATCATGTCTTTCAGCATCGGCATGTAGGTATCGAGATGGCTGAAATCGCGGAAGGGGAAGCCAGTGCCGATCAGCGAATCCTGTAGCTTGATGCGATTGGTGACGCGGATGCGCTTATCGTTGAGGAAAGCGCCACGCCCCTTGGTCGCGGTGAAAAGATCGTTGCGGTTCGGGTCGTAGACCACGGCCTGGGTCAGCTGGCCACGCTGCATGAGCGCGATGGAGACGCAGTATTGCGGGAAATTGTGCAGAAAGTTGGTGGTCCCATCCAGCGGATCGATGATCCAGATATTCTCGGCATCGGGGTTCGTATCGCCACTCTCCTCACCGAGGAATCCATGGTCAGGATACGCGTCCTGCAAGGTCTCGATGATGGCGCGCTCGGCGGCATGATCGACTTCACTGACGAAATCGTTATAGGTCTTGCTGCGGATCTTCAGTGCGCCGACGTCCTGCGAAGCGCGGGTGATGATGGTACCGGCACGACGTGCCGCCTTCACCGCATTGGTCAAAATGGGATGCATAGGGTACTTTCTGCGAATGCCGCACCGGTGCAAGCACAGGCGAAGCGGTATTAAAGAGCTGTTAAAATGGCATTTTAATGTGTATTGCCATGACTTCCAAACTCGATCCACTTTCCAATCTGCGCGTCGTCCTCTGCCAGACCAGCCATCCGGGTAATATCGGCGCTTCAGCACGTGCCATGAAGACCATGGGGCTACGCCAGCTCTATCTGGTCTCGCCCGAATCCTTTCCCGATGCGCATGCCACGGCCATGGCGACCGGCGCCGCCGATCTGCTCGATTCGGCAGTCGTATGCAGCACGCTGGAAGAAGCGCTCGCCGGCTGCGCGCTGGTGATCGGACTCAGCGCGCGCAAACGGCAACTGTCGCACGAGTTGCTGGCAGTACGGCCAGCGGCCGAGCGCGCCCTGTCCGTGGCGCAGACCCAGCAGGTGGCGCTGGTGTTCGGCACCGAGATGAGCGGCCTGTCCAATGCCGAGCTCGATCTTTGCCAGCTGCTGGCGATGATCCCGGCGAATCCGGAATTCTCCTCGCTCAACCTGGCCGCAGCGGTCCAGGTCGTCTGTTATGAGCTGCGCATGGCCGCGCTGGCCGGCGACACCGCGGCGATTGCCAGCCAACCTATGCCGATGGCGACGAGTGACGAGATCGAAGGCTTCTATCGACACCTGGAGCAGACGCTCGTGCAGATCGGCTTCCTGAATCCTGACGAACCCAAGAAGCTCATGCAGCGCGTGCGCCGCATCTATGCGCGGGCCAAGCTGGAGAAGGAAGAGGTCAACATCCTGCGTGGCATCCTCAAACTCACCCAGGCGCCGCGACCACCGGCGAAATAGCCGGGAAAACGGCAAGGGCCAAATACCCCTACGCAAAATGTCGTTGCATGCCCCCCGTAATCATCGAGTAAAATAGTCAACTATTCACAAGATTAAAGGATGAGTCGGTCGCCCAGGCGCACCGGCTCAAGATCAGGCGCACACATGTTCAAGCATCTGAAAGAGGATATTTCGGTCGTATTCGATCGCGACCCGGCGGCCCGCACACGCTGGGAGATCCTGACGACCTATCCCGGCGTGCATGCCCTCATCATGCATCGCCTTTCGCACTGGCTCTGGGCCAGGCGCTGGTACTGGATCGCCCGCTTCAGCTCGCATATCGCCCGCTGGTTCACCGGCATCGAGATCCACCCGGGCGCCACCATCGGCCGTCGCGTCTTCATCGACCATGGCATGGGCGTGGTCATCGGCGAGACCGCCGTCATCGGTGACGACTGCACGCTCTATCATGGCGTCACGTTAGGCGGTACGTCGTGGAACAAGGGCAAGCGCCACCCGACGCTGGAACGCGGCGTCGTCATCGGCGCTGGCGCCAAGGTGCTGGGCCCGATCGTCATCGGCGCCGAAGCCAAGATCGGCTCTAACGCTGTCGTCGTCAAGGATGTGCCGGCCGGCGCCACTGCCGTGGGCATTCCGGCCCGTCTCGTCGATCAGGAGAAATCCCAGCAACGCGACCAGATGGCCGAGAAGATCGGTTTTTCGGCCTATGCCGTCAGCCAGGACAACAAGGACCCGATGACCCAGGCAATCCATGCCCTGCTCGACCACGCCGCCAAGCAGGATCAAAAACTGCAGGAGGTCATGCAGCAGCTCGCCAAGCTCGGCGCCGATGTCGAAACCGACGCCGAAGTCGGCAAGGCATTCGATGTGAACTATCTCAATAAAATAGTTGACTAAACTGTTAGGGTATTATACCATTCCGCTTTGGTTTTAAGCTGGAACACCGCGCCGATATTGAATCGGGCAAATCATGCGGAACCCCGGACACTTTAGGAAACGATGACATGCGATTAACCACCAAAGGCCGTTTTGCCGTGACAGCGATGCTCGATCTCGCCATGCACGAGACCGACAAACCGGTCACGCTGGCCGGCATCAGCGAGCGCCAGGGCATCTCGCTGTCCTATCTCGAACAATTGTTCAGTCGCCTGCGCCGTAACGGGCTCGTCAAGAGTGTGCGCGGCCCCGGCGGCGGCTACAAGTTGGCCAAGCAAAAACAGGACATCTCGGTCTCGCACATCATCTCCGCCGTCGACGAACTCATCGACGCCACCCAGTGCGGTGGGCAGGAGAACTGCCGCGGTGAGCGCCGCTGCATGACACACGATCTCTGGGCCAGCCTCAACAGCAAGATCCTCGAGTACCTTTCTGGCGTGTCCCTGTCGGACCTGGTCGCATCGCAATCCGAGGGGACACAACTCGTGATGGAGAGCCGCCCCTGCACGATGCAACCCAAGATCGCATCGGTAGCGGCCTGAGGATACGTCAGCCATGAGCAACGGCGCCGTCTATTTCGACCATAACGCGACCACCGCCCTCGACAGCCGCGTGCTGCAGGCGATGCTGCCTTATCTGTCGGAACAGCAGGGCAACGCCACCAGCCGCCACAGTTTCGGCCGGGCCGCGCGCCATGCCATCGACCTCGCGCGCGAACAGGTGGCCGATGCGGTCGCCGCGCACCCGTCACAGGTGGTCTTCACTGCCGGCGGCACGGAAGCCAATAACCTGGCGATCAGCGGCATCGCGCGCCGGTATGGTCCGAGCCAGATCATTGTCAGCGCCATCGAACACCCTTGTGTCTCGCGACCGGCCGCCGCCCTGCGCAACGAAGGCTGGCAACTGCAGACCCTGCCGGTCGATGCCGAGGGCAGGACAGATCAAACGTCGCTTGAGACGATGCTGCGCACCGACACCTGCGTGGTGTCGGCGATGCTGGTCAATAACGAGACCGGTGTGATCCAGGATGTCGCAGCCATCGCCGAACAGGCTCGCCGCGGCGGAGCCTACATGCATACCGACGCGGTGCAGGCGCTGGGCAAGACCCATGTGGATTTCAGCGCGCTCAACGTGCATGCGATGACGCTGTCGTCGCACAAGATCAACGGACCGCAAGGCGCGGGCGCCCTGATCGTCGATAAGCGCGTCGATCTGCAGCCAGTTCTGTATGGCGGCGGACAGGAGAAAGGGCTGCGCAGCGGCACCGAGAACGTGGCGGCGATCGTCGGATTCGGCGCGGCTTGCGCGCTCATCAAGCACGAGTTGGCACAGCGCGCCGAGACAGCGCGGCTGTTGCGCGACCGCCTGGAGCAAGGTTTAAGTCAGCTCGGCGCCCATATCTTCGGTAGCGGCGCCGCGCGTATCGCCAATACCAGCTTCTTCGCCTTTCCCGACATCGAAGGCGAGACCCTGGTGATGGCGCTCGATCGGCATGGATTTGCAGTCGCCAGCGGCTCGGCCTGCTCCAGCGACAGCACGGAGCCCAGCCAGGTGTTGCTGGCCATGGGGGTCCCCCACGATCTGGCACGCGGCGCCATCCGCGTGAGCTTTGGCGCAGGCAACGTACTGCAGCAGGTGGACGATTTCCTGCTAGCACTGTCACACGAATTACAACGATTGAAGCAATTAACCGCGATCGCGGTATGAGGAAGCGAACATGACTGTACATACACCTATCTATCTGGATTACTCTGCGACGACGCCGGTCGACCCGCGTGTTGCAGAGAAGATGATCCCTTACATCGCCGAACATTTCGGCAACCCGGCTTCGCGCAGCCACAGTTTCGGCTGGACGGCGGAAAAGGCCGTGGAGAACGCCCGCGAAGAAGTCGCCAAATTGGTCAACGCCGACCCGCGCGAGATCGTCTGGACTTCTGGCGCCACCGAATCCAACAATCTGGCGATCAAGGGCGCAGCCAATTTCTACAGCGGCAAGGGCAAGCACATCATCACGGTGCTCACCGAACACAAGGCCGTCATCGACCCGGTGCGCGAACTCGAGCGCCAGGGCTTCGAAGCGACGTTCCTCGAACCGGAACCCAACGGCCTCATCGACCTGGAGAAATTCAAGGCTGCGATCCGGCCGGATACGGTGCTGGCTTCGGTCATGCTGGTCAACAACGAGATCGGGGTGATCCAGGACATCGAAGCCATCGGCAACCTGTGCCGCGCCAACAATGTGATCTTCCACGTCGACGCAGCGCAAGCCACCGGCAAGGTCGCGATCGACCTGGAAAAACTGCCGGTCGACCTCATGAGCTTCTCGGCGCACAAGACCTACGGCCCAAAGGGCATCGGCGCGCTGTATGTCCGCCGCAAGCCACGCATCCGCCTCGAAGCGCAGATCCACGGCGGTGGCCAGGAACGCGGTTTCCGCT
>CAMLMA010000028.1 GCA_946481065.1 uncultured Nitrosomonadales bacterium | reverse complement strand
CGGTGTTTTACCTGGCGTAAAGCCCACTGGTCGAAGAACTGCTTGGAATAACCGTAGCCATTGAGCGGCCGCAATTGGTCGATCCCTGCCTCGTCGTCATCGTAGCCGTCTTCGCCCGCACCGTAGGTGGCGGCGGAGCTGGCATAGAGGAACGGCACATCGCGCTGCGCACACCATGCCCACAGTTGCTGACTGTAACGGATGTTGTCCTGGACCAGCTTGTTGAAATCACGTTCGGTGGTGGCGCTGATCGCGCCCATGTGGATCACCGCCTCGATGCGCTCGCCATTGCCGCGCGCGGGATCATTGAGCCAGGGCAGGAGCTCGTCCTTGTCGAGGTAATTGGCATAGCGGCGGTGGCTGAGGTTCTGCCATTGATCCGGATGCGTGAAGCGATCGACGATGATGATATCGTCCCGGCCCAGGAAATGATTGATGTGCCAGGCGATCATGCTGCCGATCATGCCGGCGCCGCCGGTGATGATGATCATGGGTGGAGATCCAAAATTAACGGATATGCAAGTATAGCAAACGCGACCGCCGTTCCGCCTCTGGATTTACCTGTTTCAGGCCTGTGCGCCCAAGGCCTTGGCGCGCAGGCTGGTTAGCTCGGCGGCCTCTGCTGCCGCTTGCCTGTCCCAGGATACGCTCACCCAGCCCTGCAGGTTCTCCAGCGCGATGTCGCACATGGCATGGATCCAGGCTTCCTGCTCGTTGAGCGCCGGAATGTAATGGTAGTCGCCGCCGCCAGCCGCGGTGAACAGGTGCTTGCCTTCCATGGCGATCTCCTCCAGCGTTTCCAGGCAATCGCTGGAGAAGCCGGGGCAAATCACATCGACGCGCTTCAGGTGCTGCTTGCCCAGTGCCTCCAGCGTGGGTGCCAGATAGGGTTTGAGCCATTCGGCTTTGCCGAAACGGGATTGGAAACACACCATGTATTGATCCTTGGTCAGCCCCAGCGCCTCGGCCAGTAACCTGCCGGTCTTGTGACATTCGCAATGGTATGGGTCGCCCTTGAGCAGGCTGAACTTGGGCACGCCGTGGAAGCTCATGATCAGTTTGTCCGGCCGGCTGTGCTCAGCCCAGTGCGCCCTGACGCTTTGCGCCAGGGCTTCAATATAGGCCGGGTGGTCATGATAATGACGGATGCTGCGGATGGCCGGCACATTGCGCATGCGCAGCAACTTCTGCCATACCGCATCGAGCGCTGAAGCGCTGCTGCTGGCCGCATATTGCGGATACAGGGGGAACACCAGGATACGGTCGCAGTGCTGCGCCTTGAGCTTGTCGATGGCGGATTCGATCGAGGGGTTGCCGTAACGCATGCCGAGTTCGACCTGGAAAGGCGATGCGATGCGCGTGCCGAGGAACCCCTGCAGCAGCTTGGCCTGCTTTTGTGCATGCGCCAGCAATGGCGAACCTTCACTGGACCAGATCTGCGCATACTTCTCCGCAGATTTGCGGGGGCGCAGGTTGAGGATGATGAGATTGAGGATGCACCACCAGATCAGCCGCGGGATCTCGACTACGCGGCGATCGCTGAGAAACTGCTTGAGATAGGGGCGCAAGGCCTTGGCAGTCGGCGCGTCAGGCGTGCCGAGATTGGCCAGCAATATGCCTACGCGGGGCTGGTCGCCATGTTGATAGGGCGGTTCCTGATGGTAATAGGCCATGGTTCTTCTTCGAAAGTGGGTTGGCGGTGCGGGATGCTTCAGCTGTTATTGAGCGCGTTGGACAGCAGTTTTGCGGTGACGTCGACGATGGGGATGACCCGCTCGTAAGCCATGCGTGTCGGGCCGATCACGCCCAGCGTGCCGACGGTCTGGCCGTTGGCTTCGTAGGGCGCAGTGACCATGCTGCATTCGTCCAGCGGCAGATAGCCGGATTCCCCGCCGATGAAGATCTGGATACCTTCGGCGCGCTGGCTGTTGTCGAGGAGTTGCATGAGTGACGTCCGGCGCTCGAAGACTTCGAACAGCTTGCGCAAGGAAGTCACGTTGGTCGAGAGATCGTCGATCTGCAGCAGGTTGCGTTCGCCCGAGATGACGACATTGTCCCTGTCCTCGTTCAGCACCTTGGTGCTGGCCTCCATGGCGGCAGTCATCAGGCGTGTCATGTCCGATTGCATCTGCTTCAGCTCTTCATGCAGCTTCTTCTGGACTTGCTCGAAAGTGCTGCCGGCATAGTGCTGGTTGAAGAAATTGCTTGCCTGCGTCAGCTCGGAGGCGGAGTAGGGCTTGTCGGTGATGATGATGCGATTCTGCACATTGCCGTCGGACGTGACGATGATGACCAGGATGCGCTTTTCCGATAGCGGCAGGAATTCGAGGTGGCGGAAGGAGACCGATTTGCGGCGCGGCACCATGACGACGCCGGCGAATTGGGTCAGGTTTGAGAGCATGCCGGCGGCAGAGGCGATCAGTTCCTGCGGGTCGGGCGACGAGAATTGCTGCTGGAACTGCTGAATCTCCTGGCTCTGCAATGGCTGGATCGTGAGCAAGGTATCGACAAAAAAGCGATAGCCGCGCTGGGTCGGGATACGGCCGGCCGAGGTGTGTGGGCTGGCGATGAAGCCCAGCTCCTCCAGGTCCGACATGACGTTGCGGATGGTCGCCGGGCTCAGGTCCAGGCCGGAACATTTCGAAAGCGTGCGCGAGCCGACCGGCTGGCCGTCACTGATGTAGTGTTCGACCAGGGTCTTGAGCAGGATCTGTGCGCGTTTATCTAGCATGGCGATATGGTGTGTAGATGCGGGCCAGAAGCTAAAACTTCAAGCTGGCATCCGGCTGCAAAATTATCCGGCAGGCGCCCTGTATGCGCAATACATATTCTTGCCCGCAAGTGCGCATGCCAGCGCCGCTCCCGATCGAGCCGGCCATATCACATAGGCGGCGCCAGCCGAGACCCGGCGCTTCTATGCCAACGTCATCTATGCTTTAATGCCAGCCATGAAAAGCACTTTCAAGACGGTCGCCCTCATCGGCAAATATATGCATCCCCAGATGCGGGACCAGATCGTTGCCCTGGCCCAGTTCCTTACGGGTCGCCAGCATGCCGTCCTGATCGAGGAGAAGACGGCGGAGAACTCGGGTATCGGCGGCTATACCACCGTCCATGTCAATGCCATCGGCATGCACGCCGATCTTGCCATCGTAGTCGGTGGCGACGGCACCATGCTGACCGCGGCCCGTGCGCTCGTCGATCACAAGATCCCGCTGGTCGGCGTCAATCGTGGCAGGTTCGGTTTTCTCACCGACTTGAGCTCCGAATCCATGATCGAAGGCCTGGGCCGCATTCTCGACGGTGCCTACGATACCGAACAGCGCATCCTGCTCTCCGCCAGCATCACCCGCCAGGGTAAAGTCATCAGCCAGGGTTGCGCGCTCAACGACGTGGTCGTCAACAAGAATGGCGTCGCCCGCCTGATCGAGCTGGAAGTGAACATCGACGGTCAGTTCGTCCATCGGCAGCGCGCTGATGGCCTGATCCTGGCGACCCCCACCGGCACCACGGCGTATTCGCTGTCCGCCGGCGGGCCGATCCTGCATCCGACGCTGGATGCGATCGCGCTGGTGCCGATCTGTCCGCACACCCTCAGCAACCGCCCGATCGCGGTGCACAGCGCGAGCAAGGTCGAAGTCATCGTCATCCATGCGGAAGATGCCCAGGTGCATTTCGATGGTCAGATGCAGCTTTCCCTGCTCGAAGGCGACAAGGTGTTGGTGCAATGCGCCGAGAACAAGGTCACCTTGCTGCATCCCGAAGGTCACAGCCACTACGGCATGCTGCGCGAAAAATTGCACTGGGGCTGACCGGGCGTGCTGCAAAGTCTATCCATCCGCGATTTTGTCATCGTCGACCGGCTCGACCTGGAGTTCCATGATGGCTTCACCGTATTGACCGGCGAGACCGGCGCCGGCAAATCCATCCTGGTCGATGCCTTGTCGCTGGCGCTCGGCGCGCGCGGCGAGGGCGGAGTGACCCGCGCTGATTGCGAGAAGGCGGAGATCCTCGCCAGTTTCGATATCCGCGACAACCCGGGCTTGCGTCTGTGGTTGACCGAGAACGAGATATCCGTCGAGGACGATACCCTGTTGCTGCGACGCGTCATCCATGCCGATGGCCGTTCACGCGCCTTCATCAATGGCATGGCCTCCACCGTGCAGCAACTGCGCGATGCCGGCGAGTTCCTGGTCGATATCTACAGCCAGCACGCGCATCATTCCTTGCTCAAGCAGAGCTATCAGCGGCAGACGCTGGACGCCTATGCCGGCTTGAGCGAGCTGGCGCAACAAGTCGCCGACAGCTATCACCACTGGTTCGGCTTGCACAAGCAGCGTATCGAAATGGAGCAGAATGCTGCGGCTTATGCCGAGGAGCTGGCCGAATTGCGCGACCAGGTGCGGGAGCTGCAAGCAATCTCTGCTGACGCCGCTGACTGGGAGTCCTTGCAGCAGGAACACAGTCGTCTTGCCCATGGCGCCAGCCTGTTAAGCGGTGGCGAGGAATGCCGTAACTTGCTGAGCGAAAGCGATTTTTCAGCACTACGCCAGCTCACTCAGGCCCAGCACAAGCTGCAGCAACTGCTGGATTACGATGCCGCGTTGCAGGAGGCCCTGGATACGCTGGACTCCGCCATCATCCAGCTGGAAGAGACCGACCGTTTCCTCAACCGTTATCTGAATCATGCCGATCTCGACCCGGAACGGCTGGCCGAGATCGAGAGCCGCATCCAGGCTTTGCATGCGGCGGCGCGCAAGCATCGTGTGCGGCCGGAAGAATTGGTGCAACTGCTCGCGGACAGCCAGCAGCGCATGTCGGAACTCGAAGTGCTGGGTAACGATGGCGAACTCGCACGGCAGGAAGAGGCGGCCAAGGCGATCTATATGCGGTTAGCGGAAGAGCTCAGTGCAGGACGTCAGCATGCGGCTGACCGGCTCTCGGGGAAGATCAGCGAGGAGATGCAGCGACTGGCGCTTGCCGGTGGCAGTTTCGTCGTCGAGTTGGCGCGTCAGGCACCTGCCGCCCATGGGCTGGAACAGGTGGAGTTCCTGGTCGCGGGGCACGCGGGGGTCGCTCCCCGCCCCTTGAGCAAGGTCGCTTCCGGCGGCGAGCTATCCCGTATCAGTCTGGCGATCCGCGTGGTCACCGCGCAACAGGGCGATATCCCGACCATGATCTTCGATGAAGTCGATGTCGGTATCGGCGGCGGCGTGGCCGAGATCGTCGGTCAGCTACTCGGCCAGCTCGGCGGCAAGCGCCAGGTGCTGGTCATCACCCATCTGCCGCAGGTGGCAGCCCAGGGCGCGCAGCATCTTAAGGTGAGCAAGACGCAGGCCGACGGTCAGACCTTGAGTCGTATCCATCTGCTGGAGCAGGAGGCGCGCGTGGAAGAGGTGGCGCGCATGCTGGGCGGGGTGGAGATCACGGCAACGACGCGCAAGCACGCCGAGGAGATGCTGGGGTACTGAGGCGGAAGGCGCTTAGCCCTTGTGCGGGCAGGGTTGCTTGGTGCAGTCGGCGTAGATGTAGAGCGAATGTTCGTGGATCTTGAAACCGCGCTCTTCGGCAGCCATCTTCTGGCGTTTTTCGATCTCTTCGTCACAGAACTCCTCGACGCGGCCGCATTGCAAGCAGACGATGTGGTCGTGATGCCCGCCCTGGTTCAGTTCGAATACGGCCTTGCCGCTCTCGAAATGATGGCGCATGAGCAAGCCGGCCTGCTCGAACTGGGTCAGTACGCGATAGACCGTCGCCAAGCCAACATCCTCGCCGGAAGTGAGCAGGATCTTGTAGACATCCTCGGCCGACAGGTGACGTTCCTTGCTGTTCTCGAACAGGCTGAGGACCTTCAGGCGCGGCAGGGTGGCTTTCAATCCGGCATTCTTCAGTTCATCAGGTTCACGCATGGTAATCAGTCTTCAGTATTTGGGAGGGCGGTTGTCAGGCGGCTTTGGCCTCGTGGTATATTAGCGCCATTTCGTAGCAAAGTCATGGTGATGCGCCACACAATTATATTACTGGCACTGTTGATGTGTGCCGCCTGTTCCTCCTATTCCCTCAAGCCTTACAAGATGGATATCCAGCAGGGCAACGTCGTCACCTCGAAGATGATGCTGCAGCTGCGCCCGGGCATGAACAAGTCGCAGGTGCGATTCATCATGGGGACGCCGCTGATCCAGGACAGTTTCCACCGGGATCGCTGGGACTATTTCTACCAGATGCGCAAGGATGGCAAGGTCATCGAGCAGCGCCGTGTCATCCTAGAATTCGAAGGTGAAGCCCTGAAGCGTGTCCGTGGCGATGTCATCCCGGCGGGAACGGGTGATCCGGCCGAACCATCACCGGTGAGCGAAGGCAAGGGTGCTGGTAAGCCGCAGAAAGAGAAGAGCTTGATGGACAAGCTCAAGTTCTGGAAGAGCGACGAAGAGCCCATGCAGAAGCCACAGGCTGCCCCGGGAGCGCTCGTTGCCCCTGTCGAGCAAGCGCCAGAGACGACTGCGCCAGCGGCTAAGGAACCTGCGGTGGCAGCGCCGCCAGCCGAGGCATCCCCTGCGACAGAACGCGCGCCCGAAGCGCCAGCGGCCGCCACTCCGGACGTGACGCAGTCGCCCACGCCAGCGCGCCAGAGCGCAGAGCCCCAGAATGAAGCGCCGATGGAGCAGCCAGCGGCAAGCGAGCAAGCGCCAAGTCAGCCTGCCGCGAGCCAGGCACCGGCCACTCCGCCAGTCGCACAGCCTGCCGAAGAAGCGCCGGCGAAGGCCGAGCCCATAGCTGACCCGGCACCGAAGCCGGAAACTGCACCCAAAGCGGAGGCCAAGCCAAAATCGGAAGCCAAGCCCGTCGCCAAGCCTGCAAGCAAGGCGGCGCCGGAAGAAGAGGACCTGCCGCCCGAAGGCGAGCCGGGTTATTTTGAACGTATGTTGGAAAAGATCGGTTTCTAGAAGATGTTGAACGTTGTCATCGCAGGTTGCAGTGGGCGCATGGGGCATGCGCTGCTAGAGGGCGTGTTCGGCGATGCCGAGCTGGCATTGCATGCTGCGCTGGATCGCCCTGATAGCCCGCAGATCGGCCGTGACGCCGGTGAGCAGTTCGGCAGATCGACTGGCGTCAGGATCAGCCATGATGTCCAGGCAGCCCTCGTGGGTGCGGATGTGCTGGTCGATTTCACCCGCCCGGAGCCTAGCCTGGAGTACCTCGCCGCATGTCAGGCGGCGGGCGTGAAGCTGGTGATCGGAACGACCGGCTTTACGGCGGAACAGAAGCAACGGATCGAGACGGCCGCGCAGCAGATCGGGATCGTCTTCGCGCCGAACATGAGCGTCGGCGTCACGCTGCTCATCAACCTCGTGCAATCCGCGGCCAAAGTGCTGGCCGAAGGTTACGATGTCGAGATCATCGAAGCCCATCACCGGCACAAGGTGGACGCGCCCTCAGGCACGGCCCTGCGGCTGGGTGAAGCCGCTGCAGCGGCGCTGGGGCGTGAACTCGATACTTGTGCCGTCTATGGTCGCGAAGGCGTCACCGGCGAACGTGACCCGAGCACCATCGGTTTCGCCACGGTGCGCGGCGGGGATGTGGTCGGAGATCATACCGTGTTGTTCGCGGGCATCGGCGAACGCGTCGAGCTGACCCACAAGGCTTCCAGTCGAGCCACGTTTGCCCTTGGCGCGTTGCGCGCGGCGAAATTCCTGCGCGGCCATGACAGTGGCCTGTATGACATGCGCGACGTGCTGGGTCTGAAATGAATCACCGGTCGACGAACCTGAAACCCACCAAAGCGGTTTGATGGCAGGCGGCTTTTAGGCTATAATTCAACAAATTGAAAGCGGGATGAGTGCACACTTGTCCCGCTTTGCACATCCGCTGTCGGAGGTGCCTGAGTCGAATATCTACAAGGAGTTACGAATTGCCGCAAAGCCTGCCAGCCATGCAGCCTGCAATCTTGGTTCTCGCAGACGGGACAGTATTCAAAGGCATTTCAATCGGCGCTCCCGGACATACCGTCGGTGAGGTCGTTTTCAACACCGCCATGACGGGTTATCAGGAGATCCTGACCGACCCATCCTATACCAAGCAGATCGTCACCCTCACTTACCCCCATATCGGCAACGTCGGCATCAATGCTGAAGACGTCGAGTCCGGTTCGGTCTTTGCGGCGGGCCTGATCATTCGCGACCTGCCGCTCACCGTGAGCAACTGGCGCAGCGAGCAGACCTTGTCGGAGTACCTGGCCGCCAACAATGTGGTCGGGATCGCCGATATCGATACCCGCAAGCTGACGCGTATCCTCCGCGAAAAAGGTGCGCAGGCCGGCTGTATCATGGCGGGTGACATCGATGAGGCGAAAGCACTGGAGCTTGCGCGCGGCTTCCCGGGCCTTGCCGGCATGGATCTGGCCAAGGTGGTCAGCGTCAAGCAGTCCTATGTCTTTGACGAAGGCGAGTGGGCGTTGGGCGAGGGCTATGCCCGACCAGCTGCGGCGCGATTCAACGTGGTCGCTTTCGATTACGGCGTCAAGCGCAACATCCTGCGGATGCTGACTTCGCGCGGCTGCAAGGTGACGGTCCTGCCGGCGCAGGCAACTGCAGAAGAGGCGCTGGCGCTGAAGCCAGACGGCATCTTCCTCTCCAATGGCCCTGGTGACCCGGAGCCCTGCGACTATGCGATCGAGGCGATCCGCAAGATTCTCGCCGCCGGCGTGCCGACATTCGGTATCTGCCTTGGGCATCAATTGCTTGGGTTGGCCACCGGGGCGCGTACGGTCAAGATGAAATTCGGCCATCATGGCGCCAATCACCCGGTGCAGGACGTCGATGACAAGCGCGTCTTCATCACTAGCCAGAACCATGGGTTCGCCGTCGATGCAACGACGTTGCCAGCCAATGTGCGCGTGACGCATGTTTCGCTGTTCGATGGCAGTTTGCAAGGTATCGCCCTGACCGACAAGCCGGCGTTCAGCTTCCAGGGTCACCCGGAAGCAAGCCCTGGTCCGACCGAGATGAGTTATTTGTTCGATCGCTTCATCGATCTCATGAAACAGCACAAGCAATAATCCATGGCAAAACGTACAGACATCAAGAGCATCCTCATCATCGGCGCCGGCCCGATCGTCATCGGCCAGGCATGCGAGTTCGACTATTCCGGCGCCCAGGCCTGCAAGGCGCTGCGCGAAGAAGGGTATCGCGTCATCCTCGTCAACTCCAATCCGGCGACCATCATGACCGACCCGGAGATGGCTGACGCCACCTATATCGAGCCCGTGACCTGGCAGATCGTCGAAAAGATCATCTCCATCGAGCGACCAGATGCCCTGCTGCCGACCATGGGTGGCCAGACGGCGTTGAACTGCGCGCTCGATCTCGCCAAGCACGGCGTGCTGGAAAAATACGATGTCGAGCTGATCGGCGCCACCAAGGAAGCCATCGACAAGGCTGAAGACCGCGAGAAATTCAAGGCCGCCATGACCAAGATCGGCCTCGGTTCGGCGCGTTCAGCCGTCGCGCACAGCATGGAAGAAGCCCTGCAGGTGCAGGCGACCATCGGCTACCCGGCCATCATCCGGCCCTCTTTCACGATGGGCGGCAGTGGCGGCGGTATCGCCTACAACCGCGAAGAGTTCATCGCCATCTGTGAGCGTGGCCTTGAGGCATCGCCGACCAGCGAGCTGCTGATCGAAGAGTCGCTGCTCGGCTGGAAAGAATACGAGATGGAGGTCGTGCGCGACCACAAGGACAATTGCATCATCATCTGCTCGATCGAGAACCTCGATCCGATGGGCGTGCATACCGGCGACTCCATCACCGTCGCGCCGGCGCAGACGCTGACCGACAAGGAATACCAGATCATGCGTAACGCCTCGCTGGCGGTATTGCGCGAGATCGGAGTCGATACCGGCGGTTCCAATGTCCAGTTCGCCATCAACCCGGAAGACGGTCGCATGATCGTCATCGAGATGAATCCGCGCGTATCGCGCTCCTCGGCGCTGGCTTCGAAGGCCACCGGCTTCCC
The DNA here is from genome assembly GCA_946481065.1 of uncultured Nitrosomonadales bacterium. Next base: position 5,948 of record CAMLMA010000028.1, on the reverse strand, counting down.
GATCGCCAAGGTGGCGGCCAAGCTGGCAGTCGGTTACACGCTGGATGAGCTGAAGAACGAGATCACCGGTGGCCAGACCCCGGCATCGTTCGAGCCTTCGATCGATTACGTCGTCACCAAGGTGCCGCGTTTCGCGTTCGAAAAATTCCCGCAAGCCGATTCCCGCCTGACCACGCAGATGAAATCCGTGGGCGAGGTCATGGCCATCGGCCGGACTTTCCAGGAATCCTTCCAGAAAGCCTTGCGCGGTCTGGAGGTCGGCGTGGACGGCCTCGACGAGAAGACCGCCGATACCGATCTTATCCAGAAGGAGCTTGGCGAACCGGGCCCCGAGCGTATCTGGTACGTTGGTGATGCATTCCGCGCCGGCATGACCGTTGAACAGGTCTACCAGCACTCCAGTATCGACCCTTGGTTCCTGGTGCAGATCGAGGACATCATCCGCCGCGAACAGGCACTCAAGGGCCGCCAGCTGGCTGACCTGGATCGTGATGCCCTGTTCCAGCTCAAGCGTCGCGGCTTCTCTGACCGCCGCCTGGCCAAGCTGCTCGGCACCGATCAGCATGCCGTGCGTGCCTACCGCCAGGCATTGAACGTTCGCCCGGTCTACAAGCGCGTCGATACCTGTGCCGCCGAATTCGCCACCAATACCGCTTACATGTATTCGACCTACGAGGAAGAATGCGAAGCCAAGCCGAGCGACAAGAAAAAGATCATGGTGTTGGGCGGCGGCCCCAACCGGATCGGCCAAGGCATCGAGTTCGATTACTGTTGCGTGCATGCAGCCTTCGCCATGCGCGAGGACGGCTTTGAAACCATCATGGTCAACTGCAACCCGGAGACCGTCTCGACCGATTACGACACCTCCGACCGCCTCTACTTCGAACCGCTGACGCTGGAAGACGTACTCGAGATCGTCTCCCTCGAAAAGCCGGTCGGCGTCATCGTGCAATATGGCGGTCAGACCCCGCTGAAACTGGCGCGTGACCTGGAAAAGGCCGGAGTGCCGATCATCGGGACCAGTCCGGACGCCATCGACCGGGCCGAGGACCGCGAACGCTTCCAGCAGATGCTGCAGGAGCTCGGCCTCAAGCAGCCGCCAAACCGTACCGCGCGTACACCTGAAGAAGCCTTGCGCCTGGCGCAGGAGATCGGTTATCCGCTGGTCGTCCGGCCGTCGTATGTGCTTGGTGGCCGTGCCATGGAGATCGTCCAGGAACAGGCCCAACTCGAACGTTACATGCGTGAGGCCGTCAAGGTTTCCAACGAATCCCCGGTGCTGCTCGACCGCTTCCTCAACGATGCGCTGGAAGTTGATGTCGACGCATTATGCGACGGCCAGGACGTCATCATCGGTGGCATCATGGAACACGTCGAACAAGCCGGCGTCCACTCCGGCGACTCCGCATGTTCATTGCCGCCCTATAGCCTTTCGCCTGCATTGCAGGACGAATTGCGTCGCCAGACCGTACAGATGGCCAAGGCTCTCGGCGTTGTCGGCCTCATGAACGTGCAGTTCGCCATCCAGGGCGAGACGGTCTATGTTCTGGAAGTGAATCCACGTGCCTCGCGTACCGTGCCTTTCGTCTCCAAGGCGTGTGGTTTGCAGCTGGCCAAGGTCGCTGCGCGCTGCATGACGGGCAAGACGCTGAAAGCGCAGGGCGTGACCAAGGAGATCGTGCCGCCTTACTACTCGGTCAAGGAAGCGGTGTTCCCGTTCATCAAGTTCCCGGGTGTGGATACCATCCTCGGACCGGAGATGAAATCCACCGGTGAAGTCATGGGTGTCGGCCGTACCTTCGCAGAAGCTTTCGTTAAATCGCAACTGGGTTCTGGCGACAAGCTGCCCTCTGGCGGCAAGGCTTTCATCAGCGTACGTCGTGAAGACCGCGAGCGTGTGGTCGAGATCGCTCAGGCGCTGGCCGACCTCGGCTTCCAGCTGGTGGCGACCAAGGGATCCGCTTCGGCCCTGGCCGCAGCGGGCCTCACGGTCACGCCAGTGAACAAGGTGGCGGAGGGTCGTCCGCATATCGTCGACATGATCAAGAACGGCGAGATCAATTTCATTGTCAACGTCACCGAAGACAAGCGCGCCGTCGCCGACTCCTACGAGATCCGTCGCAGCGCGCTGCAGCAGAAGGTGACGTATTACACGACACTGGCCGGCGCCAAGGCCGCATGCATCGGCATGGCGCATATGCAGGAGCTGCAAGTCCAGTCCCTGCAGAGCTTGCACAAGCAACTGACAAAGTAATAAGATACGATGCAAATACGAACCACGCCTGGCGTCAGGTGTGGTTTTTGTTTTTACGAACGCGCCGCATGGCGCGCGCCTCTCGCAGCAGTCTTAAGCCGAGCAGGGAAATTGAAAGCAGTGAAATCGAAAGCAGGGAACCATAGATGAACCAGATTCCAATCACGATCAAGGGCGCTGAGCTGTTAAAAGCAGAATTGCAACGACTGCGTAGCGTCGATCGTCCTAACGTCATCCAGGCGATCGCCGAGGCGCGTGCCCAGGGTGACTTGTCAGAAAACGCCGAATATGACGCCGCCAAGGAGCGCCAGAGCTTCATCGAAGGCCGCATCGCCGAGATCGAGGCCAAGCTGTCCAACGCCATGGTCATCGATCCCCGTACGCTGAACGCCGAGGGTCGCTGTGTGTTTGGCGCGACGGTCGAAGTCGAAGATCTGGACAGTGGTGATGTCGCCAAGTACCAGATCGTCGGTGACGACGAAGCGGACATCAAGCAGGGCAAGATCTCCGTCAGTTCACCCATCGCTCGCGCGCTCATCGGTAAGTCCGAGGGCGAGGTCGCTGAAGTGATGGCCCCTGCAGGCCTGCGTTCTTATGAAGTGCGCGCGGTCGAATACATCTAGGCTCGCTGGCGTCAATGTCGCCAGCCGACCTGAATAGCCTCAAGTCTCGCGCTAGCTAACTTCGCTTCTTATTTTCGGATAGGCATATACGTCATGAATCACTGGTCCGACAAGGTTGCTGTTATCGTCATCACCGCCTGGGTCGGCGCACTCTGGTCGATCGGCTATCTCGCGGCACCAGCCTTGTTCCATACGCTGGCTGATAAACAGTTGGCCGGCATGCTCGCTGGCAAGTTGTTCACGCTGGTGGCCTATGTCGGTATCGTTAGCGCCTTCTATCTGATGATGCAGCGATTGACACGTCAGGGGGTTGCTGGCTTGAAGCAGGGCGTATTCTGGCTGATCTTTTGCATGCTGGTGCTGACCCTGGCGGGGCATTTCGGTATCCAGCCCATCATCGCCGAACTCAAGGCCCAGGCCATGCCAGCTGATGTGATGCACAGTGTGTTCGCCGATCGCTTCGCGACCTGGCATGGGGTCGCCAGCATCGCCTACCTGATCGAGAGCCTGTTGGGGCTTGTTCTGGTACTTAAATCCCGCTAGCGCAGATGAGGGGCGCAGACTGGGCGGTTGAGCGCAGGCTGTCCGTTTGAAAGGGGAATATCCAGCGCTTGAGGGTCTCGCTCACAGACGATCGATTTGTTCCTTGAGCCGCGATTTCTCAGCCTGACGATAGATCACCAGTTGCTTCCCGATATGATGGATCGGCTGGGCACCAGTCTTCTCGCAGATCTCTTCCAGCATCTGGATACGGGCGGCGCGATCGTCGCCAAATACCTTGATCTTGATCAGTTCATGAGCGTTCAGGCTGACTTCGATCTCCTTCAGAACCTGATCGGTCAGGCCGTTGTTCCCGATCATCACGACCGGGTGCAGATTGTGGCCGAGGCCGCGTAGATGACTGACTTGCTTGGAATTGAGCTTGGACATATCTTGTTGATTCAAAAAATCTTATTCGTTAAAAAAGCGTCGCAGTCTAACACATGAAGCGTACCAGAACCAGCAAAGGCTGGATGCAGGAACATGTCAACGACGAGTTCGTCAAGCGCGCGCAGCGCGATGGCTATCGTGCGCGTGCAGCCTACAAACTGATCGAGATCGACGACAAGGATCATCTCATCAAGCCGGGCATGACCATCGTCGACCTGGGTTCCACGCCCGGCAGCTGGTCGCAGGTCGCGGTGCAGCGATTGAAGGGGCAGGGCAAGGTGATCGCGCTCGACCTCCTGGAGATGCAGGGCATCGGCGGCGTCGATTTCATCCAGGGCGATTTCCGCGAGCAGGATGTACTGGATCAGTTGGAATCCCGGCTGGAAGGCAAACTGGTCGATCTCGTGATCGCCGACATGGCGCCCAACATCAGCGGTATCAGCTCGGTCGATCAGGCCAACGCCGCCTACCTCACCGAACTGGCGCTGGATTTCAGTCTGAAGTGGTTGAAACCGGGCGGCAACTTCCTGGTCAAAGTGTTCGTGGGTTCAGGGTTCGAAGAGATCGTGAGCAACATGCGCCAAGGGTTCGAGAAGGTCGCCACGCGCAAGCCCAAAGCTTCCCGCGACCGCAGCAGCGAAGTCTATCTGCTCGGCCTCAAGCGGCGAGAATAAATTTTGCCTATGAGGTTGATAAATACAGTAAGCGGTAGCATATTGAAAATAAGTTTAGAATGAGTCGTACGTCTTTCCCACTCAATGAAGGAACGGGATCTTGAATAACATCGTAAAGAATATCGCTATCTGGCTCATCGTTGCGCTGGTCCTGATGACCGTGTTCAACCAGTTCGGCGCCAAAACGGCTGTCGACGGCCAGGTGGTCTACTCGCAGTTCATCGACCAGGTGAAGCAAGGCCAGATCGCCAAGGTCACCATCGATGGACGCGTGTTGCGTGGCGTCACCAACGACGGCAAGAAATTCAACACCTATGCGCCTTCCGACCCTTGGCTGGTCTCCGATCTGCTGAAGAACAACGTCATCGTCGAAGCCAAGCCGGACGAAGAGCCATCGTTGCTGATGAATATCTTCGTCTCCTGGTTCCCCATGCTGTTACTGATCGGCGTATGGGTATTCTTTATGCGCCAGATGCAGGGCGGCGGCAAAGGCGGTGCTTTCTCGTTCGGCAAGAGCCGTGCCCGCCAACTGGATGAATCGGCCAACCAGATCACCTTCGCAGACGTCGCCGGTTGCGATGAAGCCAAGGAAGAAGTGGCCGAGCTCGTCGAATTCCTGCGCGATCCCGGCAAGTTCCAGAAACTTGGCGGCCGTATCCCGCGTGGCGTGCTGATGGTCGGCCCGCCGGGGACCGGCAAGACCTTGCTCGCCAAGGCCATCGCAGGCGAAGCCAAGGTGCCGTTCTTCACCATCTCCGGTTCCGATTTCGTCGAGATGTTCGTCGGCGTGGGCGCGGCACGCGTGCGTGACATGTTCGAGCAAGCGAAGAAGAATTCGCCTTGCATCATCTTCATTGACGAAATTGACGCAGTCGGCCGCCATCGCGGTGCCGGTACCGGCGGCGGCAATGATGAACGCGAACAGACGCTGAACCAGATGCTGGTCGAGCTCGACGGTTTCGAGGCCAACTCCGGCGTCATCGTCATCGCCGCCACCAACCGTGCCGACGTGCTGGACAAGGCGCTGTTGCGCCCCGGCCGTTTCGACCGCCAGGTGATGGTCGGCCTGCCCGATATCCGCGGTCGCGAGCAGATCCTGCTGGTGCACATGCGCAAGGTGCCGATCGATGCCGACGTCAAGGCCGATATCCTGGCCCGTGGTACGCCTGGCTTTTCTGGCGCAGATCTCGCCAATCTGGTGAACGAAGCTGCACTGTTCGCTGCGCGACGCAACAAGCGCACGGTCGACATGTCGGATTTCGAGGACGCCAAGGACAAGATCTTCATGGGGCCGGAACGCAAGTCCATGGTCATGCGCGAGGAAGAGCGCCGCAACACGGCTTACCACGAGTCCGGCCATGCGGTCGTCGCCAAGTTGCTGCCGAAAGCCGATCCTGTGCACAAGGTCACCATCATGCCGCGTGGCTGGGCACTTGGCCTGACCTGGCAATTGCCCGAGCACGACCG
>CAMLMA010000027.1 GCA_946481065.1 uncultured Nitrosomonadales bacterium | reverse complement strand
CGTCAGGCGAGGTGATCGACCTGACGCTGGCAACGCATCTCTAGCGTCACCCGCCAGGTCAGCCGTGTGCATGCCACCTGCATGGCGCATAAAACCGGAGCGATGCCGTCCGTACTTCGGCAAGACTTAGCCTGTGATGTAGATGCCAAGCGCATGCGGATCGTCGAAGTACTGCCAGTTGTCACTGCGTTCACCCTGGGTATCATCGACATAGCCCCAGGTGACCATGGCGAAATCGAGGCCGTTGCCTTCGGCGGCTATCCCATCCTCGATCCGGTCACCAACGAACAGGGTCAGTTCAGGTGTCAGCGCATGGCGCTCGATGATCCGCGTCACCATCTCCGTTTTTGAAGCCGCCGCTGGCTCAAAATAATCCAAGCCGTAAATGCCGGCAAAATGCTCCTGCCAGCCCAGATGCGCGAGGATCTTACGCGTCGGCAGGATGCGCTTGTTGGTAGCGATATACATCTGCACGCCACGCTGCCCCAAGCTGGCCAGCAATTCGGGGATACCGTCGAACACGGTCGCAGCCTGATAGGCATGGCTGTCGTACTCGGCCTTGAACGCTGTCGCCAGGGCTTGTATCAATGCCGGATCGTCCGAGCCCGCGAGCCGCTGCAGTGTCGGGATCAGCGGCGGACCGATGACTTCTGAGGTAAAGGCCTGACGCGCGATGACGCCGATCTTGTCAAATGCCGCCTCGAAGCTGCGCAGAATACTGGCGGAAGAATCGATGAGTGTGCCGTCGAGATCGAAGATGACGCTGCTTCTCGTCGGTGAAGCGCTTTGCCGTGCCGCTGTCTGCAAGCTCAGATCTCCCTGGCTTTCTGCAAAGCCTGCTCCAAGCGATCCACCGCAAAGATCTCGATGCCTTTGATCGGCTGCCTGGGCGCATTGCTCTTGGGCACGATGGCATGGGTGAAACCGAGCTTGGCCGCCTCTTTCAGACGCTCCTGGCCGCGCTGTACCGGCCGCACCTCACCTGCCAGACCAACTTCACCAAATACGATAAGTTTGCTATCCAATGCCTTGTTTTTCAATGATGATACGATCGCAATCAATACCGCGAGATCGACTGCCGGTTCACTGATCCTGACCCCGCCCACGGCATTGACGAACACGTCCTGGTCGTAGCAGGCGACGCCGGCATGCCGATGCAGCACCGCCAGTAGCATGGCGAGGCGATTCTGCTCAAGGCCCACACATAACCGCTTCGGATTCGGCGCATGGGCTTCGTCGACCAGTGCCTGCACCTCGACCAGCAAAGGGCGCGTACCCTCCTGCGTGACCGTGATACAGGAACCTGCGACCTGCTCGGTATGATGCGAAAGGAACAGAGCCGAGGGGTTGCTGACCTCGCGCAGACCCTTTTCTGTCATGGCGAACACACCGAGCTCGTTGACCGCGCCGAAGCGATTCTTAAACGCTCGGATCAGGCGGAAACTGGAATTGGGGTCGCCCTCGAAATACAGCACGGTATCGACGATATGCTCCAGCACGCGTGGTCCGGCCAGTGCGCCCTCCTTGGTCACGTGGCCGACCAGGATGACGGTGATGCCGAGCTGCTTGGCGACACGCGTGAGCTGGGCCGAGCATTCGCGCACCTGCGCCACCGAGCCTGGCGCGGATTGCAGGGCTTCGGAGTATACGGTCTGGATCGAATCGATGACGGCGACATCCGGCCGGTGGTTCTGCAAGGTCGCGAGGATCTTCTCCAGCTGGATCTCGGCCAGGAGATCGATGGGGCTGGCGTCCAGCCCCAGACGTTTGGCGCGCATGGCGATCTGCTGGGCCGATTCCTCGCCGCTGATATACAAGGCTTTACGTTGGCGCCCGACGTGGCAAAGCGTCTGCAGCAACAAGGTCGATTTGCCGATCCCCGGATCACCACCGATCAGCACTACGCCGCCCGGGACGAGGCCGCCGCCGAGCACGCGGTCGAATTCGCTGATCGCGGTCGGGTGGCGCGGCACCTCTGCTGCCTCGACCTCCGCCAGCTTCTGCAAGCCCGTGGTTTGCGCCAGTGCGGCGTAACGATTGGCCGTCACCGGTTCGGCCACGGTCTCGACCAGCGTGTTCCATTGTCCGCAATTCGGGCACTGGCCTTGCCACTTGGGCTCCTGGCCACCACATTCGGTGCAGGTATAGACGGTCTTTTGCTTCGCCATCAGTCGATGACCCTGACTGGTACACGCGGCGCCAGCGCGCACAGCAATTCATAGCCGACCGTGCCGCTGGCTTCAGCCACGGCATCGACCGGCACCTGCGCGCCCCACAGCTCGACCGGGCTGCCGATATCGGCTTCAGGGATGTCGGTGATATCCGCGAATAACATATCCATGGAAACCCGCCCGACCGTATGCGTCAGGTTCCCGGCAACAGCGATCGGCGCGCCAGGCTGACGTTCGCCAGCGGCGCATAATCCGGCGTGTCGCGGATAACCGTCAGCATAGCCGCAGGCGACGATACCGATACGGGTCGGCTTGTCAGCGGTGTAGCGCATGCCGTAACCGACGCTATCGCCAGGCTGCAGCGTCTGCACGGCGATAAGTTCGCTAGTGAGCGCCATCGCCGGACGCAAGCCGAACTGGGCGGCAGGCGTGCCGCTGACCGGGCTCGCGCCGTAGAGCATGATGCCCGGGCGCACCCAGTCCGCATGCGCTTGCGGATAACGCAATATAGTGGCGGAATTAGCCATGGATCGTGGGTAAGCCAGGCCCGCCGTGGCCTGCTCGAACAGCGCATGCGCTTCGGCGATACCGCGCGGCTCATCGGCGGTGGCGAAATGGGTCATGAGGGTGATGTCGTCGATCATCGGCAGTGCGCCAATGCGCGCCAGCGCTTCGGGCAAGGCGGCCGGCATGAAGCCCAGCCGATTCATGCCGGTATTGAGCTTGATGAATACAGGAAGCCGGATGCCATGCGGTTGGCGCGCCAGAAGGTCGAGCTGCCAATCCGCATGCAGCACGACGGTGATGTCATGGCTTGCTGCAAGCGCGATCTCGTCGTCGGTGAAAAAGCCCTCCAGCAACAGGATGCGTTGCCGATATCCTGCTGCGCGCAAGGCGATCGCCTCTTCGATATTGAGTACGGCGAAGCCGTCGGCAGATTGCAGACCTTGCGCTACGTGCAGCAGGCCGTGGCCATAGCCGTTGGCTTTGATCACGGCCATCACCCTGGCGTTCGGGGCATGCTGCCGGACGACGTTCAGATTATGGCGCAAGGCGCCCAGGTCGATGGTGGCTTGGATCGGACGCATCGGCTCAGTAGGAGGCGCCGGCGTTGACGAAATTCTCGAATCGGGTGTGGGCGCCGATGAAGGTCAGCCGGACCTTACCGATCGGGCCGTTACGCTGTTTGGCGATGATGATCTCAGCCGTACCCTTGTCGGTGCTTTCCGGGTTGTAGACCTCGTCACGGTAGATGAACAGGATCAGGTCGGCATCCTGTTCGATAGCGCCGGATTCGCGCAGGTCAGACATCACCGGACGCTTGTCCGGACGCTGCTCCAGTCCGCGATTCAGCTGCGAGAGCGCGATCACGGGTACATCGAGTTCTTTCGCCAGGGCTTTTAGCGAGCGCGAGATCTCGGAGATCTCTGTCGCGCGGTTCTCGCCCTGGCGGCCCGATGGCGCCGTCATCAGCTGCAGGTAATCGACCACGATGAGTCCAAGCTTGCCGCATTGACGATGCAACCGCCGGGCGCGGGCACGCACGTCGAATGAGCTGAGGCCAGCGCCCTCGTCGATATACACCGGCGCGTCATTGAGTTTGCCGAGCGCAGTGGTCAGGCGCACCCAGTCCTCGTCATCCAGCTTGCCATTGCGCATCTTGTGTTGGTCCAGACGGCCAACCGAACCGATCATCCGGGTCGCCAGCTGGGTCGCGCCCATTTCCATGGAGAACACGGCGACCGGCAAGCCGGTGTCGAGTGCGACGTTTTCGGCGATATTGAGCGAGAACGCCGTCTTGCCCATGGAAGGCCGGCCGGCGACGATGATGAGATCGCCCGGCTGCAGGCCGGAAGTCTTTTCATCCAGGTCCGTGTAGCCCGTGGGAATGCCGGTGACGGCATCCGGGTTGTCGCGCTGGTAAAGCTGGTCGATGCGATCCGCTACCTGCGGCAGCAGCACCTTGATATCGAGGAAACCCTGGGTACTGCGCTTGCCGCCTTCGGCGATGTGAAAGATCTTGGCCTCAGCTTCGTCCAGCAACTGCTGGGCATCCCGCCCCTGCGGGCTATAGGCGCTCTCGGCGATATCCGAGCCGACCTCCACCAGTTTGCGCATGACGGCACGTTCATGCACGATTTCGGCATAGCGGCGGATGTTCGCGGCGGTCGGCGTGTTCTGCGCCAGCGCGCCGAGATAGGCGATGCCGCCAACGCCAGAAAGCTCGGCGCTCGACTCCAGCGACTCTGCCACCGTGACGATATCGGCGGGCTTGTTATGCTCAATGAGTTTAGCGATGTGCTGGTAGATGAGCCGATGATCGTGACGGTAAAAATCGTCCGGATTGAGGATGTCACCGATCTTGTCGAGTGCTTCGTTCTCCAGCAGCAGGCCGCCGATCACCGATTGCTCGGCTTCGACGGAGTGTGGGGGGAGTTTCAGGGATTCAAGTAGATCGTCAGCCATGCCGCATTATAACAACGGAAAACCGGGCATGACCTGCCGCTTTTGAATTTCGCGGACAATAAAAAAGGCTGCCGCAGCAGCCTTTTTTAACAGCGTATCCCGCTGGGCTTATTCGCCCAGTACGGAGACCGTGATATCGACGACGACATCATGGTGCAGCGCGATGCTGACCGGATGGTCACCAATGGTCTTCAACGGGCCATTCGGCATGCGTACTTCGGACTTCGACACTTCGAAGCCTTGAGCAGTCAGGGACTCGGCGATATCGAAGTTGGTGACGGAACCGAACAGACGGCCATCCACACCAGCTTTCTGGGTCACTTGCACCAGATAGCCAGCCAGCTTCTCAGCACGCTTCTGGGCAGCAGCCAGCAGTTCAGCTTGTTGCTTCTCCAGCTCTGCGCGGCGTGCAGCGAACTCAGCCTTGTTGGCCTCGGTTGCGCGCTTGGCCTTGCCTTGCGGGATCAGGAAGTTACGGCCGTAACCGTCCTTTACCTTGACGACGTCACCGAGGTTGCCCAGGTTCACGACTTTTTCCAACAGAATTACTTGCATGACGTGTCCCCTCTCAGTGCTTGTCAGTGTATGGCAACAGGGCCAGGAAACGGGCGCGCTTGACTGCGACCGTCAGTTGACGCTGGTAGCGTGCCTTGGTACCGGTGATACGGGCTGGGATGATCTTGCCGTTCTCGGTGATGAAATCTTTCAACAGGTCCACATCCTTGTAATCGACCTGCTTGATGCCCTCTGCCGAGAAACGGCAGTAGCGGCGGCGTTTGAACATATCACGTGCCATGATTCGAATCCTTTAAATAATCTCAAATGCGTTTAAGTGTAAAACCAGTTGTGGGCTCTTGAGGCTGCGTTTGGCGAGGAAACCTGCCAGCTTGACCTGGCTCGCCATCTGGATGGCCTTGGCTTGCTCGGCGATCTTGCCTATGGCGATCACCGACACCTCACACTCAACCTTGCGCGTCATATCGGCTTCGACCTGCTCCGATTGATGCCGCACGACAAAACCCAACAACGGTAAACCTGCGGGCGTATAGCGTAGTGGATCGATCTGCACCACTTCGCCGGATACGACCAGCCTATTCAATTAAGCCGATGCTTCCTCAGCGGCTGGCGCTGGTGCCGCATCCTTTTCCAGCAACGACTTGGATTTCTCTTCCTTCATCATTGGGGATGGCGCAACGACAGCTTCGTCGACGCTGACGGTCAGGTGACGCAGCACGGCGTCGTTGAACTTGAATGCATGCTCAAGCTCATCGAGAACGGTTTGATTACACTCGATATTCATCAGCACGTAATGTGCCTTGTGGATCTTCTGGATCGGGTATGCCAATTGGCGGCGACCCCAGTCTTCAAGACGGTGGATGGCACCGCCGTTAGAGGTCACCAGTGTGCGATAACGTTCGATCATCGCTGGCACTTGTTCACTCTGGTCCGGATGGACGATGAACACTACTTCATAATGGCGCATATATTCTCCTTTTGGATAAAGTAGCCTCCCGCTATGCGTTGACGGTGAGGCAAGGTGGAAAACCCGCGATTATAAATGAAATTCACCCAATAAACCAAACACTTTCGTGAATCAAGCCAAGCCCGACAAGCCTGCTGGCTCAGGTCAGCGCGTCGGTCAGCCCGCCTTCCGCAGCTGTCCTGATGTAGAACAGCGACAGCTTTTCTTCGCGAAGCAGGGACAGGAGGCTGGTGACCGCGGTTTCGGAGGCAAAGAACTCGAGGATGATGGGCATATCGCCCGCCAGCTCAAAGAAATGCTGCTCATGCAGGCGCCCATGCCGACCATAGCCTGCCAATGCGCGCAACGCGGAACCGCCGGGGATGCCGAGACCTTGGGCCTGCTGCAGGATCCACTCATAGGCGAGCTCATGATGATGGCGCAACCCCTCGGGAACGAATAACTTGAGATAAACGCCTTGCATGGTCAGCTCCTCAGCAGTTGAATGGTCAGGATGCCCAGAATGGTCAGCGTCAGCGAACCGCAGACATGCAGCAGCACATGCGCGGAGGCCCATCCGTACTGGCCACGACTGAGCAAGGCCGCGGCTTCAGCAGAGAAGGTGGAAAAGGTGGTCAACCCGCCGAGAAAACCAGTGGTCAGCAGCAAACGCAACTCCGGCGACAAGGTGATGTTCGACGCGATCACGCCCATGGCCAGCCCCATCATGTAACCACCGCTCAGGTTCGCGATCAGCGTGCCCAGCGGCAACGCAGGTACCAGCGCGTTGAATAGCACGCTCAATCCCCAGCGCATCCATGCGCCGGCTGCTGCGCCGACGCCGACCGCGACAAACCCTCCCCACCCCATATGCCATCTCCTTGTTGTCGATGCCGCCTTGATTGGCAGTGACCACAACAGTATGATGAAGTAGATGGAGATATTCAACGCCGGCCACCCTTGGCGCATACAAACCGCTCCATCCCAATAATCAGCCGAACATCAATAAAAGAGTCTTTCCTTGCGTACCCTATTCGTCAGTTCCGAAGCGTATCCCCTCATCAAGACCGGCGGCCTGGCCGACGTCAGCGGCTCACTGCCGGCAGCCCTGCGGGCCCTGGGCGCCGATGTCAGGTTATTGGTGCCGGGCTACCCGGCCGTCCTGCAGAAACTGCTGGACCCTCACCATATCGCCATGATCGAAGATCTGCCAGTGATCGGCAGCGCTGAACTGATCATGGGCGAGATGCCGGGCACCAAGGTGCCGGTGATGGCGATCGTCGCGCCTAGCCTCTATGAACGCACTGGCGGCCCTTATGTCGACGAGACCGGGCTCGACTGGGCCGACAATCCGCTGCGTTTCGGCATCTTGTCCAAAATCGCGGCGATCCTCAGTACGACGCAAAGCCCACTCGCCAAACAATGGCTGCCCGATATCGTCCACTGCAACGACTGGCAAAGCGGTCTGACGCCTGCTTTCATGCACTACATGGGAGCGCAACGCGCGAAATCCGTGCTCGGCATCCATAATCTCGCGTTCCAGGGTTGCTTCTCGGCAGAATGGATCGGCATGTTGGGCCTGCCGCCCGAATGTTTCCAGATCAACGGGGTCGAGTACCATGGCCAGCTGTCCTTCCTCAAGGCTGGCATCTACTACAGCGACAGCATCACGACCGTCAGCCCGACCTATGCCCACGAGATCCAGACCGAGGCTTTCGGGTTTGGCCTGCAGGGCCTGTTGCGCACCCGCGGCCATGAGATACGCGGCATCCTGAACGGCATCGAGACCCAGGAATGGGACCCGGCCCAAGACCCCCATATCGCCGTGCATTACGATGCGAAACATCTGGCCGGCAAAAAAGCGGTCAAGGCCGCCCTGCAGTCGCAACTCGGCCTCTATGCCGACCCTGCCGCGCCGTTACTTGGCGTTGTCAGTCGTCTCACCTATCAGAAAGGTCTCGACAGCTTCCTCAGTATCGCAGAACCGCTGTTGCACAAAGGCTGCCAGATCGCATTGCTCGGTGGTGGCGAAGCAACCCTGGAACAGGGGTTCAGGGAACTCGGCCAGCAATATCCGCTGCAGGTCAGCACCAATATCGGCTACAACGAGGCGCTTTCGCACCAGATCATGGCGGGCACCGACATCTTCATCATGCCGTCGCGCTTCGAACCCTGCGGTTTAAACCAGATGTACGGCTTACGCTACGGCACCCCGCCTGTCGTCACGCGTACCGGCGGGCTTGCGGACTCCGTCATCGACACCAATGAGGCGACACTCAAGGCGGGTAGCGCCAACGGCTTCGTCATCGACCAGGCCGACCCACAGCAACTACTGGCAACGATCCAACGCGCCATCGGCTACCTGCAGGATGAAAAGACCTGGCGCAGGATCCAGCGCAACGGCATGCAGCTGGACCTGGGCTGGACGCACAGCGCGCGTGACTATATGTCTCTCTACCAGGAACTGGTCGACGGGTGATCGATGTGTCGTCGCAAAACAGAAAAGCCCGGGGATCCCGGGCTTTTTTCATGAAACTGTCACATCGCGTGATTAAAATGCGTCGCAGTAAATCGCGAACTCGAGAACTGGCATGCTTGATGCTTATCAACATGCGAGCTTTCTCCAAAGCTTTACTTCTCCTCCCTTCGGGTGCGCCTGCCGCACCCATTTTTTTGTCCGCGTTTCCCGGACGCGGATCACAGGCTAGTCGAGCTTGATGAAATGCTCGCGATAGTACTTGAGCTCGTCGATGGATTCGTAGATATCCGCCAGCGCCTCGTGTTTGCTTGTCTTCTTGAAGCCTGCATAGACTGCGGGCTTCCAGCGACGAGACAATTCCTTGAAGACGCTGACATCCAGGTTGCGATAATGGAAGTAGGCTTCCAGTTCCGGCATGTAGCGCGCCATGAAACGGCGATCCTGACAGATGGAATTGCCGCACATCGGTGATTTGCCGGCAGGCACGTGTTGCTTGAGGAAATCGATCATCTGCTGGCAAGCAGTAGCCTCGTCGAGCCTGGAGGCCCTGACTTTGTCGATGAGGCCGGAACGACCGTGGGTTCCCTTGTTCCAGGCATCCATGCCGTCCAGTACCGCATCACTCTGGTGCACGACCAGCACAGGCGATTCGGCCAACACGTTGAGCGCAGGATCGGTCACGACCGCAGCAAGCTCGAGAATGCGGTCGCTGTCCGGGAGCAGGCCGCTCATTTCCATGTCGATCCAGATGAGGTTGTCGCTATCTTGTGCCATAATGATTTCCATTAAAAATAACTGGTGATGCGGCTTACCGTGAACCTTACCACCGGCCGATGCTTCTAAAAGGCACTAGAGTTTACCCGAAAAACGAACCACGATGACCACAGTACTCACTACCCTCTTCATCAGCCTGTTGCTGCTCACGACCACAACCCGACTATGGCTTGGGCGCCGCCACGTGCGCTACGTGCTTGGGCACCGTAGCCGCGTGCCAGCGGCATTTGACGGCAGCATCACCCTCGAGGCTCATCAGAAAGCGGCGGACTATTCGGCCGCGAAGACCCGCCTGATGATGGCGGAAGCGCTGGCCCAGGCAGTATTGCTGGCGGCCTTCACGATCGGCGGCGGCTTGCAGTGGATCGATAGTAGCTGGCGCGGCGTATTGCCCGACCACGAGATCTGGCGTGGCGCTCTGGTGATCCTGAGCGCTTTTGTCGTCAGCGGCCTGGTCGATCTGCCCTTCGAGTATTACAAGGCGTTCGTCGTCGATCAGCGCTTCGGCTTCAACAAGATGACGCCGGCCATGTTCTTCTCTGACCTCGTCAAGCATGGCATCGTCGGCCTCGTGCTCGGCGCACCCATCCTTTTCGCTGCGCTCGGGCTCATGCAGAGCTCTGGCGATTACTGGTGGCTGTATCTTTGGGTGGTCTGGAGCGTGTTCAACCTGCTGATGCTGGCGGTCTATCCGACCTTTATCGCCCCGCTCTTCAACAAATTCTCGCCGCTGAAAGATGAGTCGCTGAAAACGCGCATCGAAACCCTGCTCGAAAAGTGCGGCTTCAAGTCGCAGGGCCTGTTCGTCATGGACGGATCGAAGCGGAGCAATCACGGCAACGCCTACTTCACCGGCTTTGGTGCCAGCAAGCGCGTGGTGTTCTTTGATACGCTGCTCGAACGGCTCGACACCAATGAGATCGAGGCCGTACTGGCCCATGAGCTCGGGCATTTCAAGCATCACCATGTCATCAAGCGTATCGCGCTGATGTTCTTCGTCAGCTTCCTTGGGCTTGCGCTACTCGGCTGGCTCAAGCTACAGCCTTGGTTCTACGAAGGTCTTGGTGTTGCTGAAGTCAGCGACTACATGGCCCTACTGCTGTTCCTGCTCGTCAGTCCGGTCTTCCTCTTCATCTTGCGTCCATTGCTGGCCAGCTACTCGCGCAAGAACGAATTCGAGGCCGATGAATATGCGGCCCGTCATGCCGACGCGCGCCATCTGGTGGATGCCCTGGTCAAGCTCTATCGTGACAATGCGTCCACGCTGACGCCGGATCCCTTGCATTCCGCCTTCTATGATTCGCATCCGCCGGCCGGTATCCGTATCGCCAAGCTGTCGGTCGCCATCAGCCAGAAATAATCTTCAGGAGAACACCATGAAATCGATCATTTGCCTGTTGTGCCTGCTGACGGCGACTGTCGCTTCAGCCGAACCCTTCGCCGAAGGCGATCCTGCTGTCGGCAAGGCGATGGTCGAGAAGAACTGCATCAGCTGCCATGCCAGCAAGTTCGGCGGTGACGGTTCGGCCATCTACACGCGTGAAAACCGCATCGTCAAAAGTTCCAAGGGCCTGCTGGCGCAGATCCGTAACTGCAACACCATGCTGGGCCTGAAGTGGTTCGAAGACGAAGAACTGCATGTCGCCAGCTACCTCAACAAAACCTATTACAAGTTTGAACAGTAAAGGGCTGGTGGTCGGCGCCTACGGCAAGCGCTACGACGTCGAACTCTCCGACCACCGTGTCATCAGCTGCGTCACCCGCGGCAAGAAGACAGACCTCGCATGCGGTGATCATGTCGAGATCCAGTCGACCGCCGACGGCGAAGGCGTCGTAGAACGCTATCTGCCCCGCACCTCCCTGCTATACCGCAGCAACGCCTACCGCACCAAGATCCTGGCTGCCAACGTCACGCAGGCCATCATCGTGCTGGCCACCCAACCAAGCTTCTACGAAGAATTGCTCAATCGCTGTGTGGTCGCGGCAGAGGCTGCCGGTATCAAGCCTTTGATCCTGCTCAACAAGTGCGACCTGGCGGCCTATGACGAGACCATGCAGCGCCTCGCGTATTACCAGCATCTGGGTTACAGCGTGCAGCCGTTATCGGCAAAGCGCGACATCGAGCCCTTGAAGCCGCACCTGGCTGGGCAGGTCAGCGTGCTGGTCGGTCAGTCCGGCATGGGGAAATCCACCATCGTCAACGCCCTGCTGCCGCATCTGGCCTTGCGCACGCAGGAGGTGTCGACCGTGCTGGATAGCGGCAAGCACACCACGACCGCCACCCATCTCTACCATCTGGACGCGACCAGCGACCTCATCGATTCACCTGGACTGCAGGAATTCGGCCTTTACCATCTGAGCATCGAGCAACTCGAACACGCGTTCATCGAATTCCGGCCATATCTCGGCAAATGCCGATTCAACGACTGCCGCCATCACAAGGAACCGGATTGCGCGATCCTCGCCGCTGTCGGAAGCGGCACGATCTCCCCTGTGCGCCTGCAGTGCTACCAGGGGCTTCTGCGCGAGCTCGGTTGAACAGGATTGCGCGATGACGACCGCCTTCATCACCCACCCCGACACCTTGCTGCATGTCATGGATGGCCGTCACCCTGAATCCCCCGCGCGCATCACCGCTATCCGCGATCGCCTTGCCAGTGATGGGCTGCTGGCGAAACTGGCGACATATGAGGCACCGGCGGCTGACGACATCCAGCTGCGGCGCGTGCATACGCAGGCATACATCGATCGCATCCGCGCGCTATCGCCCAGAGCGGGTCTCGTGCAGCTCGATCCAGATACCGCCATGGGCCCGATGAGTCTCTCTGCCTGTCTGCACGCCAGCGGCGCGGCCGTCATGGCCACCGATCTGGTCATGCGCGGTGAAGCAAGCAATGCTTTCTGTTGCACCCGCCCGCCTGGCCATCATGCCGGCCGTCAGCATGCGGCCGGGTTTTGCATCTTCAACCACGTCGCGGTAGGCGCGGCTCACGCCCTTGCGCAATATGGACTGGAACGGGTCGCTATCGTCGATTTCGATGTCCATCACGGGGACGGCACGGAAGATATCTTCAAGGACCGGTCACAGGTCATGCTCTGCTCTACCTTCCAGCATCCGTTCTACCCCCACAAGGGCGCAGATAGCCGAACCGAGCGCATGGTCAATGTTCCCCTGCCGGCAGGGACCGGCAGTGAGGCTTTTCGCGCTGCCGTAGAGAAGGAATTCGCGCCGGCACTGGCGCGGTTCAAACCACAGATGGTGTTCGTCTCGGCCGGCTTCGACGCACACGCTGACGACCCGCTGGCCCAACTACAGCTGACGACCGACGATTATCGCTGGGTCACGAGGTTCATACGGCAAGTCGCCGACCGGCATGCCGATGGCCGTATCGTATCGATCCTCGAAGGCGGTTATCGCCTGAGCGATCTCGCGGATAGCGCTGCCGCCCACGTTGGGGCTTTGGCGACCGGCTAAGCGCCGCGCATGCTGCTATAATCGCGCCATGCAAATCACCACCCGCCTGGAATTCGATGCAGGACATCGCATTCCCTCCCACAAGAGCCAGTGCCGCAACTTGCACGGCCACCGCTACGCCATGGAAATCACCCTCTCCGGCGACATCATCCGACAGGAAGGCGTCTCAGAGAATGGCATGGTGATGGATTTTTCGGACGTGAAGACGATCGCGCGGCGCCTGGTCGTCGATGTCTGGGATCATGCATTCCTCGTCTATCGCGGTGACCAAGTGGTGATGGATTTTCTCGCCACCCTGCCTGACCACAAGACTGTGATCATGGACACGGTGCCGACCGCGGAGAATATGGCGGCAGAGGCGTTCAGATTACTAGCGGCTGGTTACCATGACACGTATGGCAATCATCTCAAGCTGGAGCGCGTGCGCCTCTACGAAACCCCCAACAGCTGGGCGGACGCTCTGGGCTGAGCCCAAACAGAATCGCTTTAGGCCCTCGGCAGCTCCATCTGCAGGGCCTGCATCTCCTCTTCCAAGGCCTGTTGCCACTCTGGCAGGCCATTCCCGAAAGCCGCTAAGAACTTGCTGCAATCCAGGCAGGAATTCGCCGGCCTCGTCGCTGCAGTCGGATAATCCGCCGTGCCGATCGCGACGACAGCTTCTGGTGCCACCTGCAAAAGCGGCCATCCACGGCTCGCCTGCAGGCGTTGGTAATGGCCCAGGATCGCTTGTGCGAAACCATGCCAGGAAGTACGGCCGCGATTGGTCAGGTGATAGGTTCCGGAGGCGGTCGCGCGCCAGTTGGTGAGGGCCCGGCACGTTGCTGCCGCGATGGTGTGGCTACTGGTGGGCGACCCGAATTGGTCAGCCACCACCCGCAGGCTGTCGCGCTGCGTGGCCAGCCTGATCATGGTCTTCATGAAATTGTTGCCATATGCGCCGTAGACCCAGCTGGTACGCAGGATCAGGTGCTGGGCGCCGCTCGCACGGATCGCCTCCTCGCCCGCCAGCTTGCTCTTGCCGTAGACCCCCAGCGGATTCGGGTTGTCAGTCTCGAGATAAGCCTCGGTCTTGCGGCCATCAAAGACGTAATCGGTAGAGAAATGCACCAGCGGGATCGCCAGCCTTGCAGCTTCCTCGGCAAGGATGCGCGGCGCCTCTGCATTGATGGCGAACGCCAGTTCTGGCTCTGCCTCGGCCTTGTCCACGGCCGTGTAGGCTGCAGGATTGACGATCAGGCCCGGACGCAATTCACGTACCGTGCGGCGGATGGCATCAGCATCGGCAAGATCCAGTTGCGCGCGTGAGACGCCAACAACATCTCCCAGCGCCCCCAGATCCGTCTGCAAAACCGAGCCGACCTGGCCATGGATGCCGGTCAGCAAGATAGTCCCGAATGCCGGCATCAGTCGAACAGCTCGGCCATGTCCAGCGTCTGGCCTTGCGCATCCTTGGGGGACAAGATCGGCGCCCCTTGCAGAGGCCATTCGATCGCCAGCGCTGGATCATCCCAGCGCAGGCAACGTTCATGTTCCGGCGCGTAGAAATCTGTCGTCTTGTAGAGGAATTCTGCGGACTCGGACAATACCAGGAAGCCGTGGGCAAACCCTTCCGGCACCCAAAGCTGGCGTTTATTGTCTGCACTCAGCCGGGCTCCGACCCACTGGCCGAAGGTGGGTGAAGCTCGCCGCAGGTCGACCGCTACGTCGAACACCTCACCCGCGGTGACCCGCACCAGCTTGCCTTGCGGTTGCCGGATCTGGTAGTGCAGGCCGCGCAGCACGTTCCGTGCGGATTTCGAATGATTGTCCTGGACGAAGTCCGGGCTGCGTCCAGTGGCTTGTGCAAACAACCGCTGGTTAAAGCTTTCAAAGAAGAAACCCCGATCATCGCCGAAGACCTTGGGCTCGAAGATCAGGACTTCAGGAATGGACGTCTGGACCACTTGCATCAGAACACACGTTCCTTGAGCACTTGCAGCAGGTATTGGCCATAGCCATTCTTCAGGTAGGGCTGGGCGATCTTTTCCAGTGTTGCCGCGTCGATGAAACCCATGCGATACGCGATCTCTTCCGGGCAAGCGATCTTCAGCCCCTGGCGCTTCTCGATGGTCTCGATGAACAGCGAGGCTTCAAGCAGCGATTCATGCGTACCGGTATCGAGCCAGGCCATACCCCGCCCCATCACCTCGACCTTGAGTGAACCTTGCTGCAGATACTGGCGATTCACGTCGGTGATCTCCAATTCGCCTCGCGGCGATGGTTTTAGATTGCGCGCGATCTCGACCACCTGATTGTCATAGAAATAAAGCCCAGTGACGGCATAGCGCGACTTGGGCTGCTGCGGTTTCTCTTCCAGGCTGATCGCCTTGCCGGCGGCATCGAACTCGACCACGCCATAGCGTTCCGGATCATGCACCGGATAGGCGAACACGGTAGCGCCCTGCTCGCGCTGCGCTGCTGTCTGGGCCATCTGGCCGAGCTCATGGCCATAGAAGATATTGTCGCCAAGCACCAGGGCGCAGGGATCGCGGCCAATGAATGCGCTGCCGATGATGAACGCCTGCGCCAGGCCATCCGGCGACGGCTGCACCGCATAACTGATCTGCATGCCCCATTGCGCGCCATCACCCAGCAACTGCTCGAAGCGCGGCGTATCCTGGGGTGTGGAGATGACCAGCACCTCACGGATGCCGGCCAGCATCAACGTCGACAAGGGATAGTAGATCATCGGCTTGTCATAGACCGGCAGCAGTTGCTTGGAAACCACTTGCGTGACGGGATAGAGGCGCGTGCCGGAACCACCGGCGAGGATGATGCCTTTCATAGTGTTGCTCCGCTGTGCTGGCTGTAATGACTGTCAACCCAGTCGCGATAGGCGCCACTGGTGACGTTGGCCACCCAGGCCTGGTTCGCCAGATACCAGGCGACGGTCTTCTCGATGCCAGTCTCGAAGGTCTCCTGCGGTTGCCAGCCAAGGTCACGACCGATCTTGCCAGCATCGATGGCGTAACGCCGGTCATGGCCCGGTCGATCCTTGACGAAAGTGATCTGGTCCCGGTAACTGCCTGATGCCTTGGGCTGCTGGCGGTCGAGGATATCGCATAGCGTATGTACCACGTCGAGATTACGTTTCTCGTTACAGCCACCGATGTTATAGGTCTC
>CAMLMA010000026.1 GCA_946481065.1 uncultured Nitrosomonadales bacterium | reverse complement strand
ATCGCCTGCACCATGTGCTTGAGGCCGTCTTCGATACGCTTGGCGATCTCGATCTCGCCTTCGCGTGTCAACAGGTCGACCGTGCCCATCTCGCGCATGTACATGCGCACAGGGTCGGTGGTACGGCCGAATTCGGAATCAACGGTGGACAGCGCCTGTTCGGCCTCTTCCACGGCATCTTCGTCCGCGACTGGCGGCGGCGCGTCCGACATCAGCAGGACCTCGGCATCCGGCGCTTCTTCATAGACCTGGATGCCCATGTCGTTGATCATGCCGATGATGCCGTCGATCTGTTCGGAATCCTGCACATCATCCGGCAAGTGGTCATTGATTTCGGCATAGGTCAGGTAACCACGTTCCTTACCGAGCACGATCAGTGTCTTCAGCCGGGTGCGGCGCACATCTGCATCGCTGATCCCCGATACTTCGACCTTTTCGTTCATTTTGTCGTTTTGCTGCTCATTCGCCATAATTGACCCCAAATCTCGTGTCCGCTGATATTCACGGAAAACCCTGCATTATACCTTAAAAACACCCCTGATTTTGCCGCCAGCCGTCCTTGCCTAATAGCCGCGCCCTGACTTGAGCAAGGCCTTCTCTTCTTCCGTCAGCTCGCTCAGGCTTTTCTCCTTGATTCGCTCCAGCAATAAGGCGTGCTGGCGGCGAAGCATAAGCTCCTTGAGCTGCTTGCGCGCACCCTCGAATGCAAGCGCAACGTCCAGCTGTTCGTCCAAAACGTGCAATTCGCGCTGGATATCGCGTAACAGGCCCGCATCCACCCGCGATTGCAACTCTTGCACCAGGGCAGCAGGATTGGATTGCGGGTTCATCAGCGCTGCCTGCAACACCATCCGCACCAGCACATCCTCCTCCGCATGCCCATTCGCCCAGTCCATATCCTCTTGCCTTGCCAGGCCGGGCTGCATCAGCAACATCACAGCGAACTGCCGTTGCAGGGAAAGCGTACTGCGTGGCTGCCGCGACTGCTGCGGCTTTGGTCTCCGGACGGTCTCCGGCAATGCGATCATCTCGCGCATCTCCGCTTCCGAGACCCCTGCCAGTTCTGCTACCCGCTTACGCAACAATAAAGCCAGCCTGGGCGCCTGGATCTGCTTCAGGATAGGCTCCGCCTCATTGAGAAAGCGCACGCGATCCTCCTGCGATTGCAACGGATTGTCCACACTCAATGTCTGCATCAGGTACTGCGACAGCGGCATGGCATCGCGCATCTCGGCCTCGAACGCTTCCTTGCCGAACGCGCGCACATAACTGTCCGGGTCGTGCTCCTTGGGCAAAAACAGGAATCGCAATCGCAATCCGTCCGTCAATGCCGGCAAAGCGTTCATGGCTGCCCGCCACGCCGCTTTGCGACCTGCGGCATCACCATCGAAACAAAATACGATCTCCTCGGTCTGCCGCATGAGCTTGGTGATGTGATACGGGGTCGTCGCCGTGCCTAGGGCAGCGACGGCATATTCGATGCCATACTGCGCCAAGGCGACGACATCCATATATCCCTCGACCACGAGGGCACGTCCCGCATCCCGCATCGCCCGTCGCGCCGAGAAAAGCCCATACAATTCATGACCTTTCTGAAACAAGGGAGTTTCCGGTGAATTCAGGTATTTGGGGCCATCATCTTCACTTTCAATGACCCGCCCACCAAATCCGATCACCTGGCCTTTCTGGTCATGGATCGGGAACATGATGCGGTCGCGAAAGCGATCATAACGCCGCCCCTGCTCGTTTTCGATGACAAGGCCCGCGGATTTCAACACTTCGTGCTGATAGTCAGCGAACACCGCTTGCAGATTCTGCCAGCCGGCCGGCGCGTACCCGATCTGGAACTTTGCTGCGACCTGCCCACTCAGGCCGCGCCCCTTGAGGTACTCGATCGCGCGTGGCGAGTTCCTGAGTTGAGCACGGTAATATTCCGAGGCCTGTTGCATCGCCTCTTGCAAGCCGGGGATCGACCTCACCTCCGACCTCGCGTTCTCGCGCGTCTCTTGCGGCACGATCATGCCGACCATCTTCGCCAGCTCGTGTACGGCCTCGACGAAACTCAGCCCCTGGTACTCCATGAGGAATCCGATCGCGGTACCGTGCGCGCCGCAACCAAAACAATGGTAGAACTGCTTGGTCGGGCTGACGGTGAATGAAGGGGATTTCTCGTTATGGAACGGGCAGCAGGCCGCGTAGTTCGCGCCCGCTTTCTTGAGCGGAACGCTTTTATCGATGACGTCGACGATATCGACGCGATTGATGAGTTCCTGGATGAACGACTCTGGGATCATGACGGGAACCTTGCTAAATGCCTACGCAAAGGGATCGCTGCATGACGCGGCGCTCGCCGCCGCGACGTCTTGATTGTGATGTCTTGCGCAAGCCGTGCTGCGCCTCTTGCAAAGCATGCCGCTCGTTCAATTGATTCAAGGCCTCCTCTGGTTGATGATAGCCCAAAAACAAAAAAGGAGCCGCAGGCTCCTTTGGTATCAGTAACTTGCTTCGCTCAGGCGCTAAGTCGGGTTTTGATCAGGCCAGAGATCTTGCCCATGTCAGCTCGCCCAACGACCAGCGGCTTGATCGCCGCCATGACCTTGCCCATATCCTTGATGCCAGCTGCCGCGGTATCGGCGATCACTTTCGCCAGCAATGCGTCGACTTCGTCTTCGGTCAGGGCCTGTGGCAAGTACTCCTGCAACACGCTGACCTCGTATTTCTCGACATCCGCCAGATCATGCCGATTGGCCGCTTCATATTGCGAAATCGAGTCACGGCGCTGCTTAAGCATCTTTTCGATGGCCTCGACGACCTGTGTGTCGTCGAGTTCGATACGCTCATCCACTTCACGCTGCTTGATGGCAGCCTGCAACAAGCGCACCGCCCCTAAACGCGCGCTATCTTTCGCGCGCATGGCGGACTTCATGTCTTCGGTGATGCGGGCTTTCAGTGACACAGCCGGTGCTCCGTACTGCTAACGCTTAGTAGAGCTTGGCTGGCAGGGTCTGATTGCGGATACGACGATAGTGACGCTTGACGGCAGCGGCAGCCTTGCGCTTGCGCTCCCAGGTCGGCTTCTCGTAGAACTCACGAGCACGCAGATCGGTCAGCAGACCGGTCTTTTCGATCATGCGCTTGAAGCGACGGAGTGCGACGTCAAACGGCTCATTTTCTTTTACACGTACGGTAGACATTAGGCTCACTTCCTTGAGAAGGTGCGAAAAAGTTTGCTATTCTAGCGAGCTATGCATGATTTATCAATGATTAACTCTTAATTTTGCCCTCTGACCCAGCATGTTAGTACTTGGTATCGAATCCTCTTGCGACGAGACCGGCATCGCGCTTTATGACACCGAACGCGGGCTCCTGTCGCACGCCTTGCATTCCCAGATCGACATGCATGCCGAATATGGTGGCGTCGTGCCTGAACTGGCCTCGCGCGACCATATCCGTCGCGCCCTGCCGCTGACCCGACACGTGCTCGACACAGCCGGCCGAACGTTACAGGACGTCGACGGCATCGCCTATACACAGGGTCCCGGGCTGGCGGGAGCCTTGCTCGTCGGCACCAGCATCGCCGAAGCCCTGGCGTTCACGCTCGACGTACCAACCGTCGGTGTACACCATCTTGAAGGCCACCTGCTCGCACCCCTGCTGGAAGAGAATCCGCCGGCGTTCCCATTCGTCGCCTTGCTGGTCTCCGGCGGCCACACCCAGCTCATGCGGGTCACGGCCATCGGCGATTACGAATTACTGGGCGATACGCTGGATGATGCGGCGGGAGAAGCGTTCGACAAGACCGCCAAGCTACTCGGACTGGGCTATCCGGGCGGGCCTGCGCTTTCCAGGCTCGCTACGCAGGGTCAAGCCGGCCGTTTCAAATTGCCACGGCCGCTACTCAATAGTGGCGATCTCAATTTCAGCTTCAGCGGCTTGAAGACGGCCGTGTTGACGCTGGTTAACGAACACGCGCTGACAGATCAGACCAAGGCGGACATCGCTTGCGAATTCCAGGAAGCGGTGACCGAGGTCTTGACAGCGAAATGCATGGCCGCCTTGCGTGAGACCGGGCTCGATAGCCTGATCGTCTCAGGTGGCGTCGGCGCCAACGCACGGCTACGTGAACGGCTGAATCAGGCGACACAACGCCGACACTGCACGGTGAGCTACCCGCGTCTGGAATTCTGCACGGACAACGGCGCCATGATCGCTTTTGCCGGCGCCATGCGCATGCTGCACGCACAACGCGGCGATCACGCTTTCACCGTCAGGCCGCGCTGGGATCTGGCGGACCTCCAAGCACCCTGATAAAGCGCCCTGAGACGGTCCGCTTGAAAGTCTACTTCTTGCCGAAACCGGCCTCGGTGCCAGCCAGCAGTTTCTGGATGTTGCTGCGATGCCGCCAGATCAAAAGGACCGTGATCACCAGTGTCAGCAGCAGGTAATCCTTGTACGGCAGCAGGAAATAGGCGATGACTGGCGCTAGCAACGCTGCCACGATGGCGGCAAGGGATGAATAGCGCCAGATCGCGAACACCACCACCCACACGATGACCACCGCCAACCCCAGCCAAACCGACAGGGCCAACAGCACACCGAGCGCAGTGGCGACGCCCTTGCCACCCTTGAACCGATAATAGATCGGATACAAATGGCCGAGGAACACCGCAAAACCGACCCAACTGACTACCCACATCAACATACCTGACTGTAGCGCCAACCAGACCGGGAACCATCCCTTGAACGCATCGCCCAACAAGGTCAGCAAGGCTGCCATCTTCTTGCCGCTACGCAAGACATTGGTCGCGCCTGGATTACCCGAACCGACTGTGCGGGGATCCGGTAATCCGAACATGCGGCTGATGAGGATACCGAACGAGATCGAACCCAATAGATAAGCCGCCACGATCCAGATGATCGGGATGAAGACAACGGGAATAAAACCTAACTCATTCATGGGAGATGCTCTAGAATTCTCTGAGTACGAATTCTAAACCATGTGGACTGAATTGTTAGATGGATACCATATTCCTGAAAGAGGTGAAGGTCGAGACCCGCTTGGGTGTCCCAGACTGGGAGCGGCTATCGCCGCAGACCATTCTCCTCGATATCGAGCTTGCCATGCCGCACAGCCGCTCATGCGAGACCGATGCGATCGAGGATACGATCGATTATGGGGTCATCGTCCAGCGCATCCGCCAGACTCTGGCTGAACATACTTTCAAACTCGTCGAAGCGCTCGCCGAGCATCTCTGCCAACTCATTCTCAACGAATTCGGCACGCCTTGGGTGAAGATCAAAGTCTCCAAGCCCGGCATCCTGCCTGGTGTCCATTCGCTCGGGGTCGTCATCGAGCGCGCCAAGGCTGACTGAGTTCCTCTTCGGCTAGCCGCGCGGATGATGCAGGCTATGCAACTGCTTCAGGCGCTCGCGCGCGACATGGGTATAGATCTGCGTGGTCGAGATATCGGCATGCCCCAGCAGCATCTGTACTACGCGCAGGTCGGCACCATGGTTGAGCAGATGCGTTGCGAACGCGTGCCGCAGCGTATGCGGCGAAAGCGGCTTGTGGATACCGGCTAACAGTGCATAGCGCTTGATCAGATACCAGAATGCCTGGCGCGTCATGGCACTGCCGCGCTGGGTCACGAACAGACTGTCGCTCAAACGCTTTTGCAGGATCTCAGGACGCGATTCCTTCAGGTACCGGGCGGTCCACTCCACCGCCAGTTCGCCCATCGGCACCAGCCTGGTCTTGCTGCCCTTGCCGGTGACGCGGATCACGCCTTCGCTCAAGCTCACCTCCGTGACCTTCAACCCTACCAGTTCGGAGACGCGAAGGCCGCCAGCGTAGAGGATCTCCAGCATGGCGCGATCACGCAAACCCAGCGGTTCATCGATCGCAGGTGCCTTGAGCAGGGCTTCGACCTCTTCTTCGTTGAGGCTTTTGGGCAGCGCCCGCGGCAGCTTGGGGGAATCGATCTGCTCAGTCGGGTCAGCGCTGACCTTGCCTTCGCGCATACAGTAGCGAAAGAACCTGCGCAGACTGGCAATGAGGCGGCTGATGCTGCGCGGCTTACTCGTCGGGAAGCGTACCGCGAGGTATTGCTGGATATCCGCCTGAGCTGCCGCAACTAGGGGTTTCCCCGCCGTCTCGCGCAACCATTCCGCGAATTGCGCCAGATCGAGGCGATAGCTCACCAGCGTATTCTTGGAAAGGCCATCCTCCAGCCAGAGATGGTCGATGAAGCTGTCCAGTAGCGCATCGCCAGCGCCACCACCCTCCATTTTCATGACCTGGCTTCGTGATCCAGCAGCCACTGCTTGACGGCAAGTCCGTCTCGCTCGCCCTGCATGAATCCACCCAATCCGGACTTGGCGACCACACGGTGGCAAGGCACGACGAGCGGCACCTGGTTCGCGCCACAGACATTCGCGACCGCGCGCGGCCCGGAGGCCACTTTCTCTGCCAGCTCGCCGTACGTCAGGGTCTTGCCGGGCGGGATGGCAGCGATGGCACGCCAGACACGCTTCTGGAATGGCGTGCCGGTGACGGCGAACGGGATATCGAATGTCATATGAGGATCTTGCAGGTAACGCTTGATCTGTTGGGCCACATGCTGCACAAAAGGGTCGGCTGAAGTCTGCTCGGCACGGGGCGACGGTATCAGCTGCAAGCCAACGAGGAAGTCGTCCTGTACGCGGACGCCAACCGCTCCGAAGGGCGCCGCGACAATGGCATCGAAATCTGTATCCATATTTGTCTGCATGACAGGATAGTAGCGCAAATGAAAAAGCCCCGGAACCGGGGCTTTTTCAAATCAGGGTACCGCTTTGGTACAAGCTCAATCTGCGCTTGTGGTCTCAGCAGCCTCTGGCGCCATGACTTCGCGGTCACGGGATTGCAGCTTTTCCTTGATACGTGCGGACTTACCGGAACGCTCACGCAGGTAGTACAGCTTGCTGCGGCGAACGTCACCACGACGCTTCACTTCGATGCTCGCGATCAGCGGGGAGTAGGTCTGGAACGTACGTTCCACGCCTTCGCCGGAGGAGATCTTGCGCACGATGAAGGAAGAGTTCAGACCACGGTTACGCTTAGCGATGACCACACCTTCGTAGGCCTGCACACGCTTACGGGTACCTTCAACGACGTTCACGCCGACAACAACGGTGTCGCCTGGTGCGAAATTAGGAATGGTCTTGCCTAGACGGGCAATCTCTTCCTTTTCCAATTGTTCGATGATATTTGCCACTTTGTTGCTCCTTCTAGTTATGTGAGTCTTGTTCCTGCTCCAGTTCAGCAAGCAGCCGAGACTCCTCTTTTGACAACGACCTTACGGCCAATAAATCCGGACGTCGGGTCCGGGTTCTTTGCAACGACATCTTGAGACGCCACTGCTTGATCTTCGCATGATTACCGGACATCAACACTTCCGGCACCTTCACACCTTTATATTCCTCAGGCCGCGTGTAATGCGGACAATCCAGCAAACCATCAACGAACGAGTCTTCCGCTGCGGAATCGGCATCGCCGAGCGCACCCGGTAATTGCCTGACGATCGCATCGATCAGCACCATGGCAGGCAACTCACCGCCAGACAGCACATAATCACCGATCGAGTATTCTTCGTCGACCACGCTCGCAAGCAAGCGCTCATCGACACCTTCATAACGACTGGCCAGCAGGATCAGACCCGGTTCAGCTACCAACTGCATCACCGCCTGATGTGTCAGCGGTGTGCCCGCCGGCGACAGGTGGATCACCCTTGGGCGCTCTACACCTGCCTGCTTTTGCCGTTGCTTCGCGGCTTCGATCGCTTTTTCCAGCGGCTCGGCCAGCATCACCATGCCTGGACCGCCACCGTATGGCCGATCATCGACCGTCTTGTAGTTGTCTGTCGTGAAATCTCGTGGATTCCAGAACGCCAACCTGTATAACTGTTTTTCCAGCGCACGCGCCGTGATACCCGACTGGCTCACCGCGTCGAACATCTGCGGGAACAAGGTCACCACATCGAACTGCAGCGGCGGGCGCTTCACGGAATCACTCAAAATCCGCATCCCAGTCGACCAGCATCGTCTTGCCCGCGATGTCGACCTCCAGAACCACTTGCGATATGAACGGGATCAATCGTTCCCGAGCCCGCTGTCCTGCGATCTCTTGCTTGACCACCAACACATCGTTGGCGCCAGTCTCGAACACATCCACAATCACTCCAAGCGCTTCCTGCTGCTGGTTGGTCACGCTCAGCCCGATCAGATCGGACCAGTAATATTCGTTCTCTTCAGGTGCCGGCAACTGATCTCGCGGCACCGATACTTGCATACCCTTGAGCTTGAACGCGGCGTCCCGGTCGGTGATACCGGAAAGCTTCACCAGCAGGGTATTGCCGTGCACCTTGGCGGTTTCGACAGCATATTTCTGCCATTTGCTGCCTCGGCCCAACCACCAATCAGGGTAGTCGAACAGGCTGTCGAGCGTTTCGGTATCAGGCTGTATTTTCAGCCAGCCCAAAATGCCATAAGGGGCGACGATGCGCCCCATGATGACCATTTCACTCACTGCCGAATCCAGCTTGCCACCAGGCTGCCTGCAAAGCAGGCGACCTGTGATCGATCAAGCGTCAGCAGCTGGCGCTTCAGGTTCTGCGGCAGCCTCTGGCTCCGCAGGCGCTTCTTCTGCAGCAGCAGCTTCAGCAGCGGCCTTGGCTTCGGCTTCAGCAGCCTTCTTGGCTTCCGCTTCTTCTGCGGCTTTAGCGTCGGCAGCAGCCTTGGCTTCAGCAGCGGCTTTGTCCTTGGCGGCTTGTTCAGCAGCAGCCTTCTTGGCAGCGTCCTTGGCCTTGATTGCCTGCAGGGCTTCTGGGCCCTTGGCATGCAGCTTGACCAGACGCGCTACGCAGTCAGACAGCTGTGCGCCGTTGCTTTGCCAATGGGTAATACGTGCGCTGTCGAGGCGCAGGCCTTCTTGGCCTTCCTTGGCAAGCGGGTTGTAAAAACCAACGCGCTCGATGAAGCGGCCATCGCGACGATTGCGGGAATCAGCAACCACTACGCTGTAAAAGGGGGATTTCTTCGCGCCACCGCGGGCGAGCCGAATGATCACCATAGTCGAATTCTCTTTAGTCTTGACAGAAAGGCGCGGATTTTACGTTATTTCTTATGCGCTTGGCAAGCCTTATCTGGCACTTCGCCAGATCAAAACGGCAGGATCAGGTCGCGGCCTGATAGGCTGTCGGGTCCTGGATGCCGGCCCCTGCAAAACCCTCACGCCGAAATCGGCAAGAGTCGCAACGCCCGCATGCCCGGCCAGCGTCATCCGCCTGGTAGCAAGAGACCGTCAAACCATAATCCAGGCCGAGTTGTGCGCCTTTGCGAATGATCTCGGCCTTGGTCATGTCGATCAAAGGCGCATGCACCGTGATGGTCTTGCCTTCAACAGCGGATTTAGTGGCAAGGTTAGCCATCGCCTGGAAGGCTTTCACATATTCGCTGCGGCAATCCGGGTAGCCCGAATAATCGAGGGCATTGACGCCGATGAAGATGTCTTGTGCTTCTAGCACCTCAGCCCAGGCCAGCGCGAGCGACAACATGATGGTGTTGCGCGCAGGCACATAAGTCACTGGGATGCCTTCGGTCGGCGTCTCCGGCACATCGATCTGGCGGTCGGTCAGGGCCGAGCCACCGAACATGGAAAGATCGAGCTGCGCAGTACGATGGGCCTTGGCGCCCAAGGCCTGTGCCACGCGCTCTGCTGCCTTGAGTTCAGCGACATGACGCTGGTGATAATCGAGACTGAGGCAATAACACTCGAAACCTTGGCTACGCGCGATGGCGAGGACTGTGGCTGAATCCAGCCCCCCGGAGAGCAATACGACGGCTTTCTTCATTTTCCTGGTGTCTCTCCCCACAATATCTTGTGCAACTGCACTTGCATCCGTACAGGCAGCTTGTCCTGCAATATCCAGTCAGCCAGCGCGGTCGGATCGACCTGACCGTAGACCGGCGAGAACAAGACGCTGCAGCGATGGCTGATACCGCGTTCTGCCATGATCTGTTTGGCCCAATCGTAATCCGCTCGATCACAGAGCACGAACTTGACTTCATCACTGGGTTTGAGACGCTCAAGATTGGTCCAGACGTTGTTCGCCATCTCGCCAGAGCCCGGCGTTTTAACATCGAGGATGACGGCCACACGCGGGTCGACATCACTGGTGTCGATCGCCCCACCGGTCTCCAGCGAGACCTCGTAGCCAGCGTCACATAGCATGTTCAGGAGAGTGAAGCAGGCTTTCTGGGCCAACGGCTCGCCGCCGGTAACGGTGACATAGCGCGTGCCATGGCTCGCCACCTTGTCCATGATCTCGTCCAGGGTCATGTTGCCGCCACCCGTGAACGCGTATTCAGTATCGCAATAGACGCAGCGCATGGGGCAGCCCGTCAGGCGCACGAACACTGTCGGCAGGCCGATGCGGGAGGATTCTCCCTGCAGGGAATGGAATATCTCGTAAACGCGTAATTTCATGGAGCGCGGGGGCAGGACGTGCAGAACCGAAAGCGCGATTATACGCTTGCGAACGTAGCCACGTCAGCTAACTGCTTATTTTTTAATGGAATCGAGAACAGCCAGGCGCTTCTTGGCGTTCGGCGCGACTTCGCTGTTGGGATAACGCGACAATAACTCGCGCAAGGTTTTCTTGGCACCATCGATGTCCGCCAGCTGGATCTGGCTGTTGGCGACATTGAACAAGGCATCCGGCGCCTTGGGATGATCCGGATACTGTTTGACCATCTTCTGTTGGGTAGCGATCGCTGCCTTGTAGTTCTTCAGCGAAAATTGGGTATACCCCAGTGAATACTGAGCGTCCGGCGCAAAGCTGCTCGCCGGATAGGTCTGCAGGAATTTCTCATGGGCATCGAAAGATTCCTTGTACTTGCCCGACTTCAGCAAAGCCTGGGCGGCATCGAAATCCTTGGCTTCGGCACTGGGCTCACTAGCGTTGCTGGCATTCGAGCTGACGGCGGTCGCGCTGTCTGCAGTGGCTGCGGTCGCGCCACCTTCCAGCTTGCGCAAACGACTGTCGGTGTCGGTGTAGAGGTCTTTCTGGCGCTGCTGGGTGGTCTCGATCTGGTGATTGGCAACTTCGAGCTGGCCTTTCACCACGTTCAATTCCTGATTCAAACTATCGATCTTGTTCAGCATATCCAGCATGCCCTGGCCTTTGACGATCGCCTCGATCTCGGCGAGCCGTTTCTCCAGGGCCTGCTGGTTTGCCTTCAACTCGTTCAACGTCGTTTGCGTGACCTGATTCTGGGCTTGAATCTCGACGATCTTCTTGCGTGCCTCATCGTCCCCGAACAGCGCCGCATGGGCGGCCGGGGGCAAGAGGAACAGCAGACTCGTAACCAGGATCAGGGCGCGCATCACGATTTACTCGTTCTCGTAAACGATATCGGTACGACGATCCTGCTTGTAGGTCGATTCGTCGTGCATGCTGGTGTTGGCTTTCTCTTCACCGTAGCTGACGGTTTCGATCTGCTTGTCGGATACGCCCAGCAAGTTCATGACGTTCTTCACTGCGACGGCACGACGCTGACCCAGCGACAGGTTGTACTCACGCGAACCGCGTTCGTCAGTATTACCTTGCAGGAAGACCTTGGCGCTCGGATGTGCCAGCAGGTACTTGGCATGGGCTTCGATCAACGGACGGTATTCCGCCTTGACGTCGTCCTTGTCGTAATCAAAGTACACGCTGCGCTGGGACAGGATGTTGTTAGGATCCTTCAGCGGATTGACTTCCATGGCCGACGTGCTGGAACCGGAAGTCGACGCGGAGTCATCGGCAGACGGCGCTGGCGCGGTCTGATTCATGCTCTTGTCTTCCACCTTGGCCGGTGCCTCTTTTGGTGCCTTGCTGGAACAGGCGGCCAACATGGCGACCAATACCAGGCTCATTACCAGACTCTTTTTCATTTCCCTCTCCTTAATGATCCAAACAAATAAACAAATCGTGCACACAACAAACGCTTAATTGATCGCCGGCCCCCAGGCAGGCTCACGTACGTCTCCCCCCGTCTCACTCAACCGTTGCTTAACGCGGCCATCCGACGACACAGCCGCCAGAGCACCTTTACCGCCAGCGTTTGTGGCGTACAGAATCATGCGTCCATTGGGCGCAAAACTCGGAGATTCATCCTGGGCGGTGTCGCTCAATATCTGCACCTGCCCAGTCGCGAGGTCCTGGATGGTGACACGGAAGCGCCCCTGCTCCTGGCGGATATAGGCCAGCGCCTTGCCGTCTGGCGAGATGCGTGGGCTGACGTTGTACGAGCCCTCGAACGTCACGCGGCGGGCATCGCCACCCGTTGCCGGTATGCGGTAGATCTGTGGCGAGCCGCCACGGTTTGAGGTGAAATAGAGCGCGCTCCCGTCCGGCGACCAGACCGGCTCGGTATCGATAGCGCTGCTGTGCGTCACCGGTTGCAGCCCGGTACCGTCGGCATTGATGGTGTATATCTGGGAATTGGCGCTGTGCGTCAGCACGATGGCCAGGCGCTTGCCGTCAGGCGACCACGAAGGCGCACTGTTGTTGCCCTTGAAGTTTGCCAGCGCGTAACGCTGCCCAGACACGAGGGACTGCACGTAGATGACTGGTTTTTTCTTCTCGAAGGAAACATAAGCCAATCGGGTGCCATCCGGTGACCAGGCGGGAGAAATGATCGGCTCGTTGGAAGACACCACGGTCTGCGGACCATAGCCGTCGGCATCGGCGACCTGCAGCGCATAGCGTTTGCCGACTCGCGTGATATAGCTGATGCGGGTGGCGAAGACGCCGGGCTCACCGGTCAGCTTCTCGTAGATGATATCGGCGATGCGGTGCGCCGTCGCGCGCATCTGATTGGGCGAGATATTGTATTCCAGGCCAGCCAGCTGGTTCTGCTTGAGCACGTCGACCAGGCGGAACGATACGCGCAGACGATTGCCGGGCAGGCTCTCAATCTTGCCGACCGTCAGCGCCTGGGCCTGCAGGGCCGCCCACTCCGGGTAGCGGATCTCCGGCAGGTCATGCGGCTGGTTGGCGACACCGCGGGTCTCGAGCACACGGAACAAGCCGCTGCGACGCAGGTCGGCGCCGATGATGGTCGCCAGACTATCCTGGCCGGCAGCAGGGACATTGCCGGCTGCGGAGAACGGCACGATGGCGATGGGGATCTGCTGCGCGGCGCCACCGACGATCTCGATATCGAGCGCGGCCTGGGAGGTGGCCGGCAACAGCAGAATGCACAATAAGCTGAAAACTGAACGGATTTTTATCATCTTTGGGTTTAGGGCAAGAAAGTGATGCAAAGTTCCCTATGCAAGACAGGGCTTATTCTAGCAAAGATAACGCGAACTAGCTGCCGTCGTTTGGCCTGAAGATCAAGTTAAGGTCACGAAACCGCGAAAAGAGCTCGGGCTGCGGCGGCAGCGGCAAGGGCTGCGACTGCAGGATGGCACGCTCCACGGCCTCGTCGCAGGCCGGCAATCCGCTGCTTTTCAGCAACTTCGGCGTACCGATCACCTCGCCCGTGGGCATGAGCGCGATACCGACCGTGAGTTCCGGCTTGCCGGTACCGCACAACTGCTTGTTGACGTTGCGACGGATCTTGCTACTGATCAGCGCCATATATTTCTCGACTTCGCCGGCACTGGCCACCGACAATTCGGATTTGGCACCGACAGGCGCATCCACTTTGGGCGTTTGTGCAACCGCCTTGCTGTCTTCCGCCAGTAACTCCTGTTGCAGCTTCTTCAGTTTTTCCTGCTCGATACGTTTCTTCTTCTCCTGCTCGATCTTGGGATCAGGCTTGGGCTTCTCTTCCTTCTTCTTTGGTTCCGGCTTCTTCGGCTCGACTTTCTTCTTCACCTCGATATCGACCTTGGGCTCTGGCGGCGGCTCAGGCTTCGGTTCTTCCTTGACCACCGGTTCGGGTTTCGGTGGCTCGGGCTCAGGCGTCGGTTCTGGCGCAGGCGGCGGCACCGGCGCCGGTTTGACGGCGGGCACGCTGTCCCATAGCTCGACCTCGGCCACGCTCATGGGCTTGACCGATTTCCAGTTGAAGGAGACCAACAGCAGGCTCAGCAAGACCACGTGCACCAGCAGCGAGAGTGCGCCGGCGCGGATGGCCACAGGATTTTCATGACGTCGTATCATCGCGGGATTCTGTCGACCTCAGTTACCCATGGGCTGCAACAGCAGGCCGACCTTTTCCACCTTGTTCTGCTTGAGCAGATCCATGACGCCGATCACATCGTCGTATTTCACGTTCTTGTCCGCAGCGATGACGATGGCCCGGCTCGCATCCTTCTCCATCTGCGTGCGTACCTCCAGCAGCAGCTGGTCTCGCGTCAAGGCCTTGCCTTCGATCTCGGTGGTGTTGTCGGCCTTTACCGTCAGCACCAGCGGCGCGCTGGGCTGCTTCAGCGCCTGCCCGACCTTGGGCAGGTCGACGACACCAGGGTTGGTTAGCGGCGCCGTGACCATGAAGATCACCAACAAAACCAGCGTAACGTCGATGTAAGGCACGACGTTGATCTGGTTCATCATTCTGCGTTTACGGTTATTGCGTGCCATCAGGCGGCTCCTTCAACTCTAGCTCTTGTTGCG
Source organism: uncultured Nitrosomonadales bacterium (assembly GCA_946481065.1). The sequence goes on along the minus strand of CAMLMA010000026.1, from coordinate 1,341 downwards.
TTGCAGGATGTTGGAGAACTCTTCCATGAAGCTTTCGTAACGCACGGCGAGTCGATCCACCGACGAAGCGAAGCGGTTGTAGGCGATCACCGCCGGGATGGCCGCGAACAGGCCGATGGCAGTGGCGATCAGGGCCTCGGCGATGCCCGGGGCAACGTGCGCCAGTGTCGCCTGCGCCATGTTGGCGAGGCCGCGGAACGCATTCATGATGCCCCATACCGTGCCGAACAGGCCGATATACGGGCTCACCGAACCGACCGAGGCCAGGAATGGCAGATGCGCGTCCAGATCGTCCATCTCCCGGTTGTATGCGGCGCGCATGGCGCGGCGGGCACCTTCGGTGACATCGCTGATCTCGATCCCGTGACGCTTGAGCCGGGCATACTCCTTGAAACCGGCTTCGAACAGGCTCGCCATGCCCTGCACCTTGCGGCGCCCGCCGGTGACGGATTCATACAGCTTGTTGAGGTCGCCGCCGCGCCAGAAATCCTCTTCGAAATCGACCGCCTCTTTTTCAGCGCGCTTGATCGTGAAGGCCTTGATGAAGATGTACCACCAGGACACCAGCGAGGTGATGACGAGTAATGCCATCACCATCTGCACAGGCACACTGGCGCCGGAAAGCAGGGTGAACAGCGACATATCGTTGCTTACATTCATTGCGACTCCATATTGTCTGAAGAATTGTATAAGGCGGCTGCCGTGATCGTTTGCCTGATCATGGCGGGAATACTGACGGGCCTGAAGCGCTCGGCATCGATACACACCACATCGACGATCGCTTCGGTCATGCAAATGTCATCGCGCAGGATGACTTGCCGAAACTGCAGCAGGCTGCGACCAACTTTTCGCAGGCTGCTCTTCACCACCAGCTCGTCATTGAAGCGGGCCGGCTTCCTGAACTGCAGCTGCATATCATGCACCACGAAGAGGATACCGTCACGCGTACGTAATTCGGTCTGCTCGAAACCCAGACTACGCAGCCATTCGGTACGGGCGCGCTCCATGAATCTCAGGTAATTGGCGTGGTAGACCACACCACCGCCATCGGTATCCTCGTAATAGACCCGCACCGGCCAGAGGAATTCCGTCGCCTTCGCTGCTCCGTCCGTATGATCCGGATGCACGCTCAATCGCAGCTCACCCGGTGACGAGTCTTGTGTCGGCAAGCCGCGTGCAACGGCTCGCAAGTCAATCCGCCATGATTCGGGCGGGCGAGATATCCGGCGCTACTGATCAAACAATTGCCTTTCCAATGTAGCTGGCATCGGCAATCCGAAATGCTGATACGCCGCCTGGGTGGCAACACGCCCACGCGGCGTACGCATGAGGTAGCCCTGC
>CAMLMA010000025.1 GCA_946481065.1 uncultured Nitrosomonadales bacterium | reverse complement strand
TTTTCGATCTTGTCGGTGATCTTGGCATTGACCGGACCCTTGCCGTCGATCGGCTGGCCCAGTGCGTTGACCACGCGGCCGATCAGCTCAGGACCTACAGGCACTTCCAGAATGCGGCCGGTACACTTGCAGGTATCGCCTTCGGTGATGTGCTCATAGGCGCCCAGAACCACGGCACCGACGGAGTCACGCTCCAGGTTCAGCGCCAGGCCGTAGGTGTTGCCCGGAAATTCGATCATTTCGCCGGCCATCACGTTGGACAGGCCATGGATACGAACGATACCGTCGGTCACCGAGATCACGGTACCTTGGGTACGTGCTTCAGCGCTCGAGGAAAAATTCTCTAATCTGCTCTTAATCAGTTCACTGATTTCTGATGTGGATAACTGCATTACTGTCTCCTGACCTTTAAGGCCTAACCTTTAAGCGTATAAGCCAATTCTTGCAATTGGCCACGGACGGAAGCGTCAATGACCGTATCGCCGACTAAAATTTTGATCCCGCCGATGATCTCCGGGTCCACTTTGACGCTTGCTTCAATCTTTTTACCAAACTTGCTTTCCAGGCGTTTCACCAACGCCTTGACTTCGGCATCGCTTGGTTTGGCAGCTGCGGTAATCTCAGCCTCCAGCACGCCTTCGTCCTGCGCCTTGAGTTCTTCAAAAGCTGCAACGACCTCAGGCAACAGGGCCAGACGGTCGTATTCAACCAACAGCTTGATCAGATTCTTGCCGGCCTCGTCGAGCTTGTCGCCAGCGACGGCCAGGAACAGTTTCTCCTGGTCGGCACTCGACACCTTGGGGTCGGCGATGTATGCCTGCATCTGGGCATCGGCAGCGACGGCCGCTGCAAAGCCCAGCATCTCGGACCACTTGGCCAGCGCCTTCTGCTCTTTGGCAAGACGGAAAGCCGCGACTGCGTAAGGTCTTACTATCGTTACCGCTTCAGCCATGATCGCTTGCTTCCTATAGCTCGTTAGCGATGGTTTTCAGCATATCCGCATGTGCCTTGGCATCGATCTCTTTGCGCAGGATCTTCTCTGCGCCAGCCACGGCCAGTTCGGAGACTTGCTGACGCAGGCCTTCCTTGGCGCGATTGACTTCCTGTTCGATCTCGGCCTTGGCACCGGCGATGATGCGATCACCTTCGGTCTTGGCGTTAGTCTTGGATTCTTCGACGATCTCGGTCGCGCGCTTTTCAGCCTGGGCGATGATATCGGAAGCTTTTTCCTTAGCTGCATGCAGTTCCTGGGTCGCCTTCTTGGCGGCCAGCTCCAGCTCGTGCTTACCGCGATCTGCAGCGGCGAGGCCGTCTGCGATCTGCTTCTGGCGTACTGCCAGCGCGTTCATGATCGGTGGCCACACGAACTTCATGCAGAACCAGACGAACACCGCAAACATGATCGCCTGTGCAATAAGGGTTGCATTGATATTCATGCAAATACCTCTCTTAGTTTGCTTTTATCTAGGGTTGCCGACGGATTAGCCTGCAACTGCAAACAGAACGTACATGGCGATACCGACAGCGATCATTGGTACCGCGTCGACCAGACCCATGACGATGAAGAACTGGGTACGCAGCATCGGGATCAGCTCAGGCTGACGTGCAGCGCCTTCGAGGAAGCGGCCACCCAGGATACCGATACCGACAGCGGCACCCAGTGCGCCCAGACCCAGCATGATCGCGCCAGCGATAAACAACAGTGCTTGTTCCATTTGTTTCTATCTCCTGTAAAAAATCTACTGCTAAAAATTGATTGAAATTTAGTGATGCTCTTGATGCGCCATATCCAGATACACAATGGTCAAGGTCATGAAGATGAACGCTTGCAGAGTGATGATCAGAATGTGGAAGATTGCCCATACCAGCGACAGCAGGATCTGAGAACTGAACAGCGTCGCATTGGCAATGGTGAACCCGGCCCAGGTACTACCCATGATGGCGATCAGGATGAAGATCATTTCGCCGGCATACATGTTGCCGAACAACCGCAGGGCGAGGGAGATGGGCTTGGCGATCAGGTTGACGCCTTCAAGGAAGATATTGGCCGGCAGGCCGAACTTGCCGAATGGTTGCAGCGTCAGTTCGCCGATGAACCCGCCCAGACCCTTCATCTTGACGCTGTAGAACAGCACGATGAAGAACACCGAGATCGCCATGCCGAAAGTGGCGTTGGGATCAGTGGTCGGCACGATCTTGAAGAACATGTGCGGATCGATCTGGTGGATGATGAACTGACCGAAGAAATCGATCGGCACCAGATCCATCAGGTTCATGAGGAAGATCCACATGAAAATGGTCAATGCCAATGGGGCAACGAGAGAATTCTTGAAACTGAAGGAGCCGCGGACGCTGGAATCGATGAATTCGATGACCCATTCGACGAAATTGACCACACCACTGGGAACGCCGGCGCTGGCTTTTCTGGCTGCGCGGGTGAAGAAGAACAGGAACACGACGCCTAGCAGCAGCGACATGAGGACGGTGTCGAGATTGATCGCCCAGAAGCCCATTTCCTTCGCCTCCTGCGCACTGTGCGCACAATGAAGGTGGCCTTCATTGATGGTACAGGTCAGATTCTGCAGGTGGTGCTTGATATATTCTGAAGAGGTTAAGGTTTCGCTAGCCATTTTTTACTTAACAGTCTTTATTTAACTTCCACACGCGATCGATTCAATAATCCGCGCACCAAAGGCACAAGCATCAATATCGCCTGACCCATCACAAAACCCAGGATTACCTGGCCTGCCGGCAGATGCAGACGCAACATGCCAAAAGCCAGCAACCCGATTACAACAAAAAACCGTTCCAAAGCGGAACGGTACATCCATAGCAATTGCCTGCCCGCAGTCGCGTCCCGGTGCTTGCCCTGCAACATGCGCCAACTTAAAAGCGACACGTTCACCAAGGCGCATGCTTCGCCCCAGATGACGGATATTCCCGACTGCGGATTATCGATGAGGTAAGTTACACCGGCGCTGATTATTATGAGAAGGATTTGCAGGCCGAGCACGATCAAGCCGTGATTCTTGCCCGCAATTTCTATTTTTGCGCCAGACAACAAGGACTTGGATACTAGCAATGAATGTAAACGATGTCAAACAAAGGCCGGTCTTACAGGGTATCCGGCTATTCTCTGCAAGACACGCCCATCAGGCTCAGAATGCCGTCGAGCTGGTCAAGGTCCCGGTATTCGATGACGAGCTTGCCTGCTCCCTTGGCTCCCTGTTTGATGCTGACGCGGGCGCCGACACGATCGGCGGCGATCTCTTCCAGACGCAACAGATCTCGGTCAGGCTTCGGCCTGGCGGTCTTTTTCACCGGTTTTTGCTCGGCGTTGGCCAGTCGTTCGGCTTCCCGCACGGACAAACCCTTGTGCACGATCTGCTGGGCAGCCATCACCTGACGCGCAGGATCGAGCGCCAATAGCGCGCGGGCATGCCCCATGTCGATCTGGTTGTGCATGAGCATCTCCTGCACAGGCGCCGCCAGGTTGAGCAAGCGCAGCAGGTTAGTCACCGCGGCACGCGAGCGGCCGACAGCCTCCGCCGCCGCCTGATGCGTCATGGCGAATTCGTCGATGAGGCGCTTGATACCGTTGGCCTCTTCCAGCGGGTTGAGGTTCTCGCGCTGGATGTTCTCGATCAACGCCATCGCCAGCGCCGAATCGTCCGGGATCTCGCGCACCAGCACCGGCACTTCCGGCAGGCCGGCAAGCTGCGAGGCACGCCAGCGGCGTTCACCGGCGACGATCTCGAACCGATCATCGGCGATCTCGCGGACCAGGATAGGCTGCATGATGCCCTGCGCCTTGATCGAGGCCGCAAGACTGGCCAGTGACTCCTGATCCATCTGTGTACGCGGTTGATACTTGCCCGGCTGCAACTGGCTGACTTTCAGCATACGCAATGAATCTGCCTCGCCGACGCTGCCGACGTCGCCTGCCAGAAGGGCATCGAGACCGCGCCCCAAACCTTTGGATTTAACCATTGACCACTCCACGTTTGATGATTTCGTCTGCCAGCGCCAGGTAAGCCTGCGCGCCCTTGGAGGCGCGATCATAGATCAGCGCCGGCATGCCGTAGCTCGGGGCTTCCGCCAGCCGGATATTGCGGGGGATGACGGTCTCATAGACCTTGTCGCCGAAATGCCGGGCCAGCTGCTCCGAAACCTGTTGCGCCAGCATGTTGCGGTTATCGAACAGCGTACGTAGCAGACCCTCGATCTCCAGCGTCGGATTCAAGTGAGCACGCACTTTCTTGATGGTGTTGACCAGATCTGACAATCCCTCCAAGGCATAGTATTCGCATTGCATGGGGATCATCACGGCATTGGCCGCCGTCAGCGCGTTGACCGTCACCAGGTTGAGGGCAGGGGGGCAATCCAGCAACACATAGTCATAGGCATCCTTGACCTCGGCCAATGCGGCCTTGAGCCGCGTTTCGCGCGCCATTTCGTTGACCAGCTCGACCTCGGCGCCTGCCAGCTCGCGATTGGCTGGCGCCACATCGAAATTACCCTTGCCGGAAGCCTGGATGACTTGCTTGAGAGGCTTGTCTCCGATCAGCACATGATAGACCGTCTGTTTCAGGTGGGCCTTATCCAGCCCGCTGCCTGTAGTCGCATTGCCTTGGGGGTCGAGATCGACCAGCAAGACCTTGCGCCCGGTTGCCGCCAGACTCGCCGCCAGGTTGACGCAAGTGGTGGTCTTGCCGACGCCGCCTTTTTGGTTGGTGATGGCCAGGATACGCATGTCGTTAGATCACCTTGATGGTTGAATTGAATGGCAAAAAGACCAGATGGCGCTGCGCTTGCAGGCCCGGCACCTTGAGCGGCAGCACCTGACTGGGCATGAGATCGAGCTTGTCGAGTTCCTCTTGCGGATAGACGCCCTTCATCGCCAGCCACTGGCCGCCCTCTGTACCGAGGTGGCGCGTCAGTTTTACGAACAACGCCAGCTCGGAGAAGGCGCGCGAAGTGATGACGTCGAACGGTGCCTCGGGCTGGTAATCCTCCACGCGCCCACAAACCACTTCAAGATTATCCAGCCCTAGTTCTGCCTTGGCCTGGCGCATGAAACTGGCCTTCTTCTGGTTCGAATCCATCACCGTGACATGCAGCGCCGGCAGGCAGATCGCCAGCGGGATACCGGGCAAGCCGGCGCCGCTTCCGACATCGAGCAGGCGTTTGGCTTGCACATGTGGCAAAAGCGCAAGACTGTCGAGCAGATGCAGGGTGACCATCTCTTCCGGGTCGCGCACCGCCGTCAGGTTATGTACCTTGTTCCATTTATTGAGCAACGCGACATAGTCGAGCAGCTGCTGGCGTTTGTCTTCCGGCAGCGCGAGTCCGAGTTCCAGCAAGCCCTGGTCCAGCGTCGTGCGCAAACTCATGCGGCACGCTGCTTGCGGTTCTTGCGCTTGAGGTAGACCAGCAGCAGCGAGATCGTCGCCGGTGTGATGCCGGAGATCCGACCAGCCTGGCCGATGGTCTGCGGCTTGTGCGCATTGAGCTTTTGCTGGGCCTCTATCGACAGGCCATGCACGTCTTGGTAATCGAGGTCAGCGGGCAACTGGGTCTCTTCACTACCGCGCTGACGATCGATCTCTTCCTGCTGGCGATCGATATATCCCTGGTATTTGGCAGCGATCTCGAGTTGCTGGCGTACCTGCACATCTGTCTCGCCAGCGCCAGCGCCCGGCAGGCTCAACAGAGCTTCATAACTCACCTCAGGCCGGCGCAGCAGCTCGAACAGGCTGTATTCATGGTCGATGGGTTTGCCGAGCACACGCAGGGCGTCAGCCTCCGGCAGCACGCCTGGACGCACGAAACTGCGCTTGAGGCGCTCCTGTTCGCGAGCGATGGCTTCCTGCTTGCGGCTAAAGGCTTCCCAGCGCACGGCATCGACGAGCCCGATCCTCCGGCCCGCCTCGGTCAACCGCATGTCGGCGTTATCTTCACGCAACATCAGGCGATATTCGGCGCGGCTGGTAAACATGCGGTAAGGCTCGCTCACCCCACGCGTGATCAGGTCATCGACCAGCACCCCAAGATAGGCCTGCTCGCGGCCCGGGCACCAGGGTTCGTCGCCCGTGACATGAAGCGCGGCATTGGCGCCGGCTAACAACCCTTGCGCGGCGGCCTCCTCATAACCTGTGGTGCCGTTGATCTGGCCAGCGAAGAACAGGCCCTTGATGGTCTTGGTCTCGAGCGAATTCTTGAGGCCACGCGGGTCGTAGTAATCGTATTCGATGGCATAACCCGGCCGCAGGATATGGGCATTTTCCAGGCCCCGGATGGAGCGCACCAGCTGATACTGGATATCGAACGGCAAACTGGTGGAGATGCCATTGGGATAGATCTCGTGTGTGGCCAGACCTTCCGGCTCAAGGAAGATCTGATGTGATTCCTTGTCGGCGAAGCGATGGATCTTGTCCTCCACCGAGGGGCAGTAGCGCGGACCGACGCCTTCGATGACACCTGTGTACATCGGCGAGCGGTCGAGGCCGCTGCGGATGATCTCATGCGTACGGGCATTGGTGTGTGTGATCCAGCATGGCAACTGGGCGGGGTGTTGATCCGCCCGCCCAAGAAAAGAGAACACCGGCACAGGATCGTCGCCTGGCTGCACTTCCATGACGGAATAATCGATGGTGCGACCATCGATGCGCGGAGGCGTACCGGTCTTGAGACGGCCTGCGGGCAAGCCGATCTCGCGCAATCGGGACGCCAAGGAGATCGATGGCGGGTCACCGGCACGGCCGGCCTGATAGTTCGCCAGCCCTACATGTACCAGCCCCCCGAGGAACGTACCGGCGGTCAGCACCACTGCCGCGGCTTCGAACTTGAGGCCGAGCTGGGTGACCACCCCTGCGACACGTTCACCGTCCAGCAGGATGTCGTCCACCGCCTGCTGGAATAACCACAGATTGGGTTGATTCTCCAGGCGATGGCGGATCGCCGCCTTGTAAAGCACGCGATCGGCCTGCGCACGCGTCGCGCGCACAGCCGGACCCTTACTTGAATTCAGGATACGGAACTGGATACCGCCTTCGTCAGTAGCCGCAGCCATGGCGCCGCCGAGGGCATCGACCTCTTTCACCAGATGGCCTTTGCCGATACCGCCAATCGATGGATTGCACGACATCTGGCCCAGCGTTTCGATATTGTGCGTCAGCAGCAGAGTCTTGCGGCCCATGCGCGCACTGGCAAGCGCAGCCTCGGTGCCGGCGTGACCGCCGCCAACCACAATAACGTCAAATTTTTCAGGGAATTGCATGCGTTTTGGTATCGTCTTCCGAAGGGTCTCTATGTTACTGCAAAGCCTGGTTCCCGTCATGTCGAATGATGATGTTCCACGTGAAACAAGTGACGTTATCGCCAGGCATAGCGCGCGGCGTGGGCTGCAGATTCCGCTTGCCGTGCGACAGACTGGACTATTGGCGGGAAAAATATCAGAATCAGCCTTGAACCGATTCTGGTAGCCATACCACGATAACCAGGCAAGGATGCGTCAACATGAATTTGTCCACGGTATACAGTAAAACCGGCAAAGGCGCCCGAGCGCTCGCATCCAAGTCATTGTCCTCCGACCAGGCCAAAGTACTCTCCCGCGTCAATGGCAAACTCAATGCCGGTCAGCTGATGCAGGAGATCGGCAAGTTCTCCGAAGCCGAACTGGAGCGCATCCTCGCCGGGCTTGAACAAGCCGAGATGATCCATGCAAGCAGCAGCGAGCATGAGCACTTCGCAGAGGTCGGCGGCTTCGAAGGTTCCGCGGTCATCGAGGTGGCGGAGATCAGCGCCGAGGAATTCATGCGCGTCGAGAGTGAAGCCCATGGCATCCACACCGAAGACAAGCAGCGGCAGCAGCTGGAAGCGGAAGCGCGTGCCAAGGCCTTTGAAGAGGAGCAGCGCCTGCTTGCCCAGAAGGCCAAAGAGCAAGAAGAGGCCGAACGCCAGTTACTCATGGTCACCGATATGCTGGCAAATTCCGAACTCGCCGAAAAGATCGATATCGAGAAGCTCGCCAGCAACGAACATTTAAGCAGCGTCGAAGCCCGCAAAGCCAAGGAGGCAGAGCGTGCCGCAGCCAAGGAAGCCCATATCGCGAGGCGCAAGGAAGAGAAGCGCCTGGCGAAGGAACAGGCGGAAGCCAAGGCGCGCGTGGCCGAGGAAAAGGCCAGACTGGAAGCCGAACAGCGTGAAGTCGAAGCGGCGATGGTACGCACCCGTGCCGATGCAGAAGCGCGAGTCAAGCGCGAGGCGGACGAAAAGGCCCGCCGGGACGCCGAGCGTGCCGCTCGCGAAGAAGCTGAAGCACAAACCCGGGCTCAGGCGGAAGCGCGTGCAAAGGCTGAGGCCGAGGAGAAGGCTCGTATCGAGGCCGAACGCCAGGCGAAGCTCGCGGAAGAAGCCCGCCTGAAACAAGAAGCTGAAGCGCGCGCGCGCATCGAAGCTGAACGCAAGGCCAGGGAAGCAGCAGAAGCCAAGGCCCAGCGTGAGGCCGAAGAACGCGCGCGGCGCGAAGCCGAGGCCAAGGCGAAAGAGGAGGCTAAACGTGTCGCGCGCGAGGAAGCCGAAGCCAAAGCCCGGCAAGTTGCCGAGGAAAAGGCCCGAATCGCTGCAGAGAAACAAGCGCGCAAGGCGGCCGAAGCCGCCATCAAGGCCGAAGAAAAGCGCAAGGCAAGGGAAGTCGCAGAAGCCAACGCTCGCGCCAAGGCTGAAGAGAAAGCCGCAGAAAGAGCAAGACGTCGTGCGGAACGCACGCCGCTTGACCTCGGTGCCTGGACCGGCAAAGCCAAGACCCTGGGCAAATCCCTAGCCATTGGCGGCGGCATCGCTTTGCTTCTGCTGTTGGTGGCGATCCAGTTCCTTAATCTGACTGTCCTGGTGGGACCGATCGAAAAGCTCGCTAGCGAGGCCATCAAGACCCCGGTCAAGGTGGGTGCGGTCAACGCGTCCCTCTGGCCAAACCCGCATCTCGTGCTGGAGTCAGTAAGCATCGGCAAGGCTGCGGAGATCAAAATCTCCAAAGTGCATATCGACCCCGTGTTCGGCACGATATTTGAAGACAACAAGACCTTGAACCGTCTCGAACTCGATACCGCGACAGTGGATACCGAAGCCTTATCGCAATCGATCGAATGGTTGGCCAATAGCCAAGCTTACGGCCACGTGCGTGTCGAGGAGATCGCGTTCAAGAATATCAGCCTGCAAACCCCCGAATTCAAACTTAAACCATTCAGTGGTGAGGTCAAGCTGTCTAATAACCATGCACAAGAAGTCGTCCTGCACGATGAAGGCCACACGCTCCAGGCCCAGATCACGCCTTCCGCGGCGGGCTACAAGGTGGCGATCGAAGCCAGTGACTGGCAGCCTCCGCTTGGTGCGCCGGTTGTCATCGACTCCTTGCAAGCACAAGGTGTCGCGCAGGGGCACGCCTTGCGGTTCGATCACATCGAAGCCGAGTTCAATGGCGGCAAGCTCAAGGCCTCGATGAACCTGGACTGGTCCGCCATCTGGCAAGCGAGCGGGGAGTTCGATCTGCAACAAATGCGATTGCAGGAAATCGTCCCGGTCTTCACACCACTGATGCAGATCAAGGGACATCTCGACGCCAAGGGGAATTATGTCGTCGCGTCTGAACAACTTGCCACACTACTCGACACGCCTCAGATCACCGCGCGGTTCGATGCCACGAACGGGGAAATAGGCGGGATCGATCTCGTGCGGGCGATGCATGCCGGTACCGGGCAGTCTGTAGGCGGGACAACCCGTTTCGACAAGTTCAGCGGAAACCTCAATCTGAATCAGGGACACTACCAGTATCGGCAGCTACAACTCGATGGCGGACAACTGCAGGCCACAGGCGAAGTGGATATCCTTGCCGACCAGACGCTCTCAGGGAAAGTACGTACACAGCTCAATATCAAGAACAGGCCGATGCAGGCCAACTACAACCTCAGCGGCAAGACGGGCAGCGTCTCGCTCAAGTAGGCCGGCGACGGCCGAGACGCCATGTGCTGCGCCCGTTATCCGGCCGTTCCTAACTGGACGCCAATGTGGTCGCTTCATCAACACCCTTCAGTGGCCGATCTAGATTGACCCGCCTAAAACAAGCTTAACCCGCGACAAGCCAACCCCTGAATGACCGTTTAGCGAACTGAAAGGTGTTTGCCAGACAGATGTTTCACGTGAAACATCTCTATCGACGGTGGCGTCGACGAGGCTATTTTCCGATACAGAATCGGCTGAAGATCTCACCCAGCAGATCGTCCGGGCTGAATTCTCCCGTGATGCGGCTGAGCGCTTCCTGTGCGAGACGCAGCTCCTCGGCAAACAATTCGGCCTGGGCGAGCAGGCCGCCAGCGCGTTCCAGATGTGTACGCACGGCTTGCATGGCGACCAAATGCCGCGCTCTTGCCATGAATATGCCTTCGCCTGCCGGCTGCCAGCCCGCAAGCTTGAGCAATTCAGCTTTTAGCAGATCGATACCAAGTCCCGTCTTCGCAGACAGGTACAGATGCATGTCCCCATCGCGCAAGACGATTTTCGGCGTTTCCCGACTCAGATCGATTTTATTGTGCAGCCATATTTTCGGTAAAAACGCCGGCAAACGCGCCAGGATCGATTTTTCCGCCTCGCCTATATCATGGGCTGCGTCTACCAATAATAATGCGATATGCGCGTTTTCTAGAGCTCGCCATGTTCGGGCGATGCCTTCCTTTTCGATCTCGTCGCTGGTTTCACGCAAGCCGGCCGTGTCCGTGATATGTAACGGCACCCCCTCGATCTGGATCGCATTGCGGATAACGTCACGGGTCGTCCCGGCCACGGGTGTGACAATGGCGACCTCTTCACCGGCAAGTTGATTCATCAGGCTCGACTTGCCGACGTTCGGTTGCCCCACCAGCACCACCTGGATACCCTCTCGCAAAAGGTTGCCCTGTTGTGCCTGCGTAAAGACCCGTGCCAGTTCATCGCTGATCGTCGCGAGTTTTTCCGCGACCTTTCCCTGTGTGATGAAATCAATCTCTTCTTCCGGAAAGTCGAGGCAAGCTTCGACATACATACGCAGATCGATCAATCGGGACAGCAAGGCATGGATCGCCGCGGAGAATTCGCCGGAAAGTGAGCGCACGGCACTTCGAGCCGCTTCTTCAGTCGCTGCATTGATGACGTCCGCCACAGCTTCAGCCTGGGCCAGATCGAGCTTGTCGTTAAGGTAGGCGCGACGCGTGAACTCACCAGGCTCGGCCTGTCTTGCACCCAAGGCCAGGCAGCGCCTGAGCAGGATCTGCATGAGGGCCGGGCCACCGTGGGCCTGCAACTCAAGCACGTCTTCACCGGTATAGGAGTGGGGGGCGCGGTAATAGATAGCGATACCACGATCGATCAAGCTGCCGTCGGCCTCCTTGAACGCGAGGTAAGCAGCATGACGCGGGGCAGGGCAATGACCGAGGACATCGTCGGCGATGGTTTTTGCGGCCGGGCCAGAGACCCGCACGACCCCGATCCCGCCAGCTCCCGCGGCAGTGGCGATGGCGGCGATGGTATCACTGACAACGGGCGGCACGGAGCTCATCTTGCTGACATCATCCTCGCGTCATGTCGCGTTTAGCGCAACTTGCCCCTGGCCAAGGGGCGGAGGCAACTAGCGGTTGGTGGCCTTCTTCTTGTTGATGGCATCGACTTCCGTCTGGCGATTGATATGCCACTGCTGCAAGATCGACAGGATGTTGTTGACCAGCCAGTACAGCACCAGACCTGCCGGGAAGAAGAAGAAGAAGACGCTGAATACGATCGGCATGATCATCATGACCTTGGCCTGGACCGGGTCAGGCGGCGTCGGATTGAGCCGGCTCTGGATGATCATGGTCGCACCCATCAGGATCGGTAATACGTAGTACGGATCGGTCGCCGACAAGTCATGGATCCAGAGCATGAACGGGGCATGACGCATCTCGACACTGCCCAATAAGACCCAGTAAAGCGAGATGAACACCGGGATCTGTACCAGGATCGGAAGGCAACCACCCATGGGATTGATCTTTTCGGTCTTGTAGAGCTCCATCATGGCTTGCTGCAGCTTCTGGCGATCGTCGCCATATTGCTCTTTCATGCGCTGCAGGCGTGGCGCCAACTCGCGCATCTGTGCCATCGAACGGTAGCTGGTGGCAGACAGCGGATAGAATGCGAGCTTGATGAGGATGGTCAACAGGATGATGGCTACACCCCAGTTGTGGACCAGCTTTTCGATCGCGGACAAGACCCAGAACAAAGGCGAGGCGATGATCGTTAGCCAGCCGTAATCCTTGGTGTACTCGAGGCCTGGGGCGACATGTTGTAATTGACTGACGATCTGCGGGCCGGCGTAGAGTTTGGCGCTGACGGTTTCGCTGGCGCCTGGTGCGATCGCCGGCAATACGCTCTTGCTACCGATGGAATAGATGTTGTCGCTGAGCTGTTTTGTATAGAAGATGCGCGGCAGTTTCTGCTCGGGGATCCAGGCGCCAACGAAATAATGCTGCACCAGACCGATCCAGCCATCCTTGGCTGAGAGCGAAAGCTCGCTCTTCGCCATGTCCTTGAAGGCCAACTTCTTGAACTTCGTGGCTTCGCTGAAATAGGCACCGCCTGTAAAGGTCGGCATCATGGCCGAACCCTGATTGGATTGACTGTCATGCACGATCTGGTAATACACGGCAGGGTCGATCTCGCTACCGCTATCGTTATGAATGACGTAATGCACGTCGATGGCGTAACTGCCACGATGGAAAGTATAGACCTTCTCAACCTTCAGGCCCTGATCGTTGCTCCAGGTCAGGCTCACATCAAGCTTGTCACTGCCGGACTGCAACTGGTAATGGTCCATGGCGCTGCTGAACTGGCTTTTATGGGTCGGCAGGCCGTTGCCGATAAGGCCGGATTGGGCGACGTAGAGCATTGGCGCAGCGGAGTCTTCCATGAGCACGAAATTCTTGTCCATGGATTCCGCGGAACGATGCTGCAATAACTCGAGATGGCGAAGATCGCCGCCGGTGGTATCGATATCAGCCTTGTAGAGATCGGTCTCTACCTTGATCCTGCCCGTGGTCTGCAGGCGGAAACCCGTCTCTGCTGGCAAGTCGGCCGCATGCGGTACTGGTTTTCCAGCTTGCGGTACGCTGGCATCGGTCGCTTGCTGCGTAGCTTGTGCGACAGGTTCGGCAGGCGCATGTTGGCGCTGCCATGAATCCCATAACATCAGAATCGAAAACGAGAAAATAACAAAAAGAATCAGACGCTTGGTATCCATAATCTCTTATCTATCTAAAAATTCGAAGCTAAAAACGCAAGATGCAATCAAGGTACAGGATCATGGCCGCCAGCATGCCATGGATGACAACGCGCCACTCGCCTGACGCCGTACCAAGTACCGCGCCACGGACCATATCGGGCGATGGCTTCGGCTGTGTACTGGGAACAGGTGGGGGTGAATCGACATTGTTGTCCGAAATAGGGGCTCAGGCCGAGCTGATAAGCTTTGATCAACCAGAGTAGCATGCGCTTCATGACGATAAAGGTGTCATTCTGGGTTGGGTTTGGCGATCCAGTCGCGCCATCAGCTCATGGAATTCCTGTTCGACCTGCGCATATTGTCCCGGACCATAGCATTTCTGGGCCCGGATGACGACATCCAGACTCTGTAGCCTGGCGCTATGCCTTCTGAACAGTTCACGCAAGACGCGTTTCATGTAATTACGCTGAACCGATAACCGGGCTGCCCGCTTTCCAACGATCAACCCGAGACGTGGCGTGCCAAGTTGATTGTACTGGTAATGCAGGGAGATAAAATGTCCGGATATGCGTTTGCGGAAATTAAAAACGGATGAAAAATCATCCGTTTTTACGATTCTGGAGCGTCTGGGAAATCCTGAATTCGGCAAAACCGGATTTCACAGCGTTTAACTAGACAGCGAGGCGAGCACGACCCTTGGCACGGCGCGCAGCGATCACGGCGCGGCCACCACGGGTTTTCATGCGCACCAGGAAGCCATGGGTGCGAGCGCGACGAACTTTCGAAGGCTGGTAAGTACGTTTCATAAGAATCTCCGGTGACTTCTATGCGTTTCTAAACAAAGGGCGTAATTTAACCCGATATGGCCATGTTTTGTCAATGTTTATTTGCACCTGCTTTTGGCCCGTAGTCGCCATGAATTGCCTGTGGATAAGTTCGGCCAAACAGGCTAGAATGACCCTCATAAAATGCTTGGCTGCAAATCTTCCGGGGATGCTGATTCTCGGCTCTGCAAGCCAGTATCGGCGCTCGAACAATCAATATCAGAACACTTGCACTTCGAGCAAATACCATCACTTACTATCAGTTGAGGTATCGGGCAACCGATGGAAAATTTTTGGTCTATTTGTCTCGGTCGCTTCAAGCAAGAGCTTTCCGCGCAACAATTCAATACCTGGATCAAACCCCTGCAGTTTGAGGCTCGCGACGGCGCGGTACGTCTGCTTGCGCCCAATCGTTTCGTTCAACAATGGGTCAAGGACCGCTTCCTGCACCGTATCCAGTTACTGGCCGAAGAGGTCCTGGCGACGCCGGTCGAGATCGAACTGGCCTTGCTCGAGCCTGCCAGCAAGAACCTGAACGGACACGACAAGGCACAGGTAGCGATGCCTGTCACGACTGACGAGCCAGCAGAGGCGCCCAAGGTCAAGGCTCCCGCCCAAAAGAAGACCAAGACCGGCATCGAGGGGTGTGGGCTCAATCCGGCGTTCAATTTCGACAACTTCGTCACCGGTCGTGCCAATCAGCTAGCCCGTGCCGCTGCACTGCAAGTGGCCGAGAACCCTGGTACCGCTTACAACCCCTTGTTCATCTATGGCGGCGTCGGGTTAGGCAAGACCCATTTGTTGCAGGCCATCGGCAATCATCTTCGCCAGTTGCGTCCTGAGGCCAAGATCCGTTACCTGCACGCAGAACGTTACGTTTCGGATGTGGTAAAGGCCTACGAGCACAAGGCGTTCGATGATTTCAAAAGACAATACCATTCACTCGACCTGTTACTGATAGATGACATCCAGTTCTTCGCCAAGAAAAGCCGCACCCAGGAAGAATTCTTCTATGCTTTTAACAGCCTGATCGAATCCAAGAAGCAGATCATCATCACTTGCGATACCTATCCCAAGGAGATCGCGGATGTGGACGAGCGCTTGCGCACTCGTTTCAGTTGGGGGTTAACGGTAGCGGTAGAACCGCCCGAGCTGGAGATGCGCGTTGCCATCTTGCTCAAGAAAGCCGAGGCCGCCAAGTTCGTCTTGCATGAGGACGTCGCGTTCTTCATCGCCAAGCAGGTGAGATCCAGCGTGCGAGAACTCGAAGGTGCCTTGAACCGTATCGTCGCCATGGCTAAATTCACCGGGCATGCGATCGACGTCAATCTTGCCAAGGATGCTCTGCGCGACCTTATCGCTGTACGTGGGCGTCAGGTCACGATCGAGAATATCCAGAAGACCGTTGCCGACTACTACAAGATCAAGGTCGCAGAGATGTACAGCAAAAAACGTTCGCGTAATTTCGCGCGGCCGCGACAGATCGCGATGGCATTGGCTCGAGAGCTGACCAACCATAGTTTTCCCGAGATCGGCGAAGCTTTCGGTAGCCGACACCATACGACGGTGATGCATGCTTGCGACGAGATCGAGCAGTTACGTCAGAACGACCCGAACCTGGCACGCGATATCGGCGTGCTGATCCAGGTCATTCGTGATTGAGTTGATCAGGCCACAAGCTTGTGGGGCTATGGTGGATAACTTGTGTGGGAATACTCGGGTTACAGGCGATTTTGGCGCAGGCGAAAATCTGTCAACATTTAATCCACAGTACAATCTATGGTTCTGCAGAAGCAAGATTCCTTTTAAGGGATTGATTGATAAGGAAGATGTCATTCATCAACAGATTTAGGCAGCATTACTATTGTTATTAGCTTTTAAATATATATTTAATCTATTAGATAAATAGG
>CAMLMA010000024.1 GCA_946481065.1 uncultured Nitrosomonadales bacterium | reverse complement strand
AAGGCTTCCATCAGAACGGTTTCGCCACGCTTGATACGGCCGTCGCGTACCGCGACATCGAGCGCAAGCGGGATCGAGGCAGCGGAAGTGTTGCCGTGCGTGTCGACCGTGACGACGACGCGTTCCATGCCCATGCCCAGTTTACGGGCTGTGGATTGCAGAATGCGGATATTGGCCTGGTGCGGCACCAGCCAGTCGATATCGGACTTTTGCAGACCGTTGGCCTCCAGCGTCTCATCGACGATCGCGTCCAGCGTGTTCACCGCGATCTTGAATACGGCGTTGCCTTCCATCTGGATAGTCTTGCTGCCATGACCGTTGGAAATGCCGGCTGGTACGTTCAGCAGATGGTTGTAATTGCCATCGGCATGCAGGTGGGTCGAGAGTACGCCAGGCGTGTCGCTGGCGGTCATGATCACGGCGCCGGCGCCGTCACCCCACAGGATGCAATTGCTGCGATCGGTCCAGTCGGTAATGCGCGACATGCTGTCGGCACCGACCACCAATGCGCACTTCGCCATACCGCTCTTGATAAAGCTATCGGCGGTGGCCACGGCATAGACAAAGCCGCTACAAACAGCCTGGATATCGAATGCCGGGCAATTTGTGATGCCGAGTTTCTGCTGCACGATGCAGGCAGTGCTCGGAAAGGTATGATCGGGCGTGGTGGTGGCGATGATGATGAGGTCGACCTGACTCGCGTCGATGCCAGCGGCCACCATCGCGCGCTGCGCCGCCGCCACCGCCATGTCGCTTGTGAACTCGTCATCAGCGATGATGTGGCGCTGGCGGATGCCGGTGCGAGTGACGATCCACTCGTCTGTGGTGTCGACCATCTTTTCCAGCTCGGCATTGGTCAGGATACGTTGTGGCAGGTAACTGCCGGTCCCAGCGATACGGGAATAGATCATGCAACCTCTTTTACTGCTGCCGGGCCTTCGGCTGCGGCAGACGGTTTGATGTGTTCGATCTCTAGCTGTTCCGTGATACGGCGCAAGACACCATTACGTGACTCTTCTGCCGCCGCATGGATCGCGTGGTAGAAAGAGAAGCTATCCGCACCGCCATGGCTCTTGACGACGATGCCGCGAAGGCCGAGAAAACTGGCGCCGTTATAGCGGCGTGGGTCTAGACGGCTCTTGAACGCCTTGAGCACGGGCATCGCGAACAGGGCCATCAGCTTGGTCATCCAACTGCGCTTGAATTCCTGGGTCAGGAAGCGCGCCATCATCTGAGCCAGGCCTTCAGAGGTCTTCAGGGCGATATTACCGACGAACCCATCACAAACGACGACATCTGTCGTTCCCTTGTAGATGTCATTGCCCTCGACATTCCCGTAGAAGTTAAGGTGGCTGGCGCGTAGTAACTCACCCGCCTGCTTCACGACCTCATTGCCCTTGATGTCTTCGGAACCGATATTGAGCAGGCCGACCGTAGGCCGATCCTTGTGCTCGACACAGGAAACGAGCATGGCACCCATGATGGCGAACTGCAGCAAGTGCTCTGGGGTGCAATCAGCATTAGCACCCAGATCCAGCATGTAAGTCATGCCCTTCTGGCTAGGCAGGGTGGCGGCGATCGCTGGGCGATCGATGCCTGGCAGGGTCTTCAGGACGAAGCGCGCGGTCGCCATCAGGGCGCCGGTATTGCCAGCACTGACACAGGCATTGGCTTCGCCACTCTTGACCAGATTGATCGCCACACGCATCGAAGAATCTTTTTTATTCTTCAATGCACTTTGCGGAGACTCATCCATGGTCACGACTTCGCTAGCGTGATGGATGCGCAAGCGAGGGCCGACAGCAGCCTTGTGCGCAGCGAGCTCCGCCTCGATGACCTCTGTGAGACCTACCAGCACGATGTTGATCTGGTCGTCCTGCTTTAATGCGTCCAATGCAGCAGGAACAGTGACGTGCGGGCCGTGATCGCCCCCCATTGCATCGATGGCGACGGTGATATCCATATTCAGGATCGGATTTGCAAAACAAAACGCCAAGCCATCAAGACTTGGCGCACTTGTTCAGTAATCGACTAGATTACTCGCCCTTGGAAGGCAGAACCTTGCGGCCACGGTAGTAGCCGTTCGGGCTGACGTGGTGACGCAGGTGGGTTTCGCCCGTGGTGGGCTCGACAGCCAGCGGCGGGTTGGTCAGAAAGTCGTGCGAACGATGCATGCCACGCTTGGAAGGCGACTTCTTGTTTTGTTGAACTGCCATGATTGACTCCTATTCAGTACTCTCTAATTTAGGCTCTCGCCAATTTATCGCCCTTGCGACTTGAGTTTTTCCAACTCGGCAAATGGGCTTGCTTTCTTTGATTCGCTCAGCTTGCTTGTCGTGCCACAAACTGTCGAATCGTGCTTCGGTGCCAAAGGCAACGAAAGCAGTAATTCATCTTCGATCAATGCACTTACCGACATCTGCGCCTCTGCAACCAGATAATCGATTTCGTCATTCTCGTCTTCGCCGTCTGGTATCTCCGCCTCATCGCGCACGAGGGCGAATACGGCTTCCTTATCCAGATCAAATTCCAGAGCCCCAAGGCAACGCTGACAGACCAGCATCAATCGGCCGGTAATGAGCAATTTCAACCCTGGTCTGCGGTGCTCATCCAGATAACCGGTCAGCTGATACTCGAGCGTACCGTCTGGCGTGCTCAGGAAATCCGCCAGCCGCAAAAACTGCGAAACCGCGATTGTATCATGAATTTCAAGCGCTTTTCTCGCAAAATCGAGGCTGTCGATCATGGCGCCGCTGGCAGGTAATGCAGTCATAAGGCGCGCATGATATAATTTGCAGGTTTCTGTGTCAAAAATCAGCATCAATCTTAGGTTAGCGCGTGATCAAAAAAATACTAATTGCCAATCGCGGCGAAATCGCCGTGCGCATCGTTCGTGCGTGCTCTGAAATGGGCATCAAGTCCGTCGCCATCTACTCGGATGCCGACCGCCACGCCCTGCACGTCAAGAAGGCTGACGAGGCCTATAACATCGGCTCAGACCCCGTGCTGGGCTACTTGAATGCGCACAATATCGTCAACCTTGCTGTCGCATCAGGCTGCGATGCCTTGCATCCCGGGTACGGCTTCCTGTCGGAGAATCCGGAGCTTGCCGAGATCTGTAAACGTCGCGGCATCAAGTTCATCGGCCCCGATGCGCCAGTGATCCGCCAGATGGGCGACAAGATCCAGGCCCGCAATGCCATGATCAAGGCGCGCATCCCCTGCGTGCCTGGCAGCGAGGGCAATCTTGAGAATGTCGAAGAAGCCCGTAAGCTTGCCAACAAGATCGGCTATCCCGTCATGCTCAAGGCAACCAATGGTGGCGGTGGGCGCGGCATCCGCCGCTGCAACGATGAGAAAGAGCTGCTGAGCAATTACGATCGCGTCATCTCCGAGGCGAGCAAGGCGTTCGGCAAGCCCGAGGTGTTCCTTGAGAAGTGCGTGGTCAACCCGCGTCACATCGAAGTGCAGGTCATGGCCGATAGCCACGGCAACGTCATTCACTTGTTCGAGCGCGACTGCTCTATCCAGCGTCGCAACCAGAAGCTGATCGAGATCGCCCCTTCGCCGCAGCTCACCAATGCCCAGCGCGAGTATATCGGCAACCTGGCAGTCAAGGCTGCCAAGGCGGTGGGCTACAAGAACGCTGGCACGGTCGAATTCCTGCTGGATTCGGACAACAATTTCTACTTCATGGAAATGAATACGCGTCTGCAAGTCGAGCATACGGTGACGGAAACCATCACCGGGATCGACATCGTGCAGGAGCAGATTCGCGTGGCCGACGGCCTGCCGCTGCAGTACAAGCAGAAGGACGTACATTACCGTGGCTTTGCCATGGAGTTCCGCATCAACGCCGAAGATCCGAAGAACGACTTTCTGCCCAGTTTCGGCAAGATCACGCGTTACTACGCGCCTGGCGGCCCTGGCGTTCGCATGGACGCAGCCATGTACAGCGGCTATGTGATCCCGCCCTACTACGACTCGATGTGCGCCAAGCTGACGGTCTGGGCACTGAACTGGGAAAGCGTGATCGAACGCGGTCGACGCGCACTGGATGACATGGTGGTCTATGGCGTAAAGACAACGATCCCCTACTACCAGGAGATCCTGAAGCATTCGGCCTTCAGGGCCGCACATTTCGACACGAGCTTCGTGGAAACCCACCCCGAGCTGATCAATTACGCTACCGAGTTCCCACCCGAACTCATCGCTGCCGCGATCTCTGCCGCGATTGCGGCACATGAAGGCATTTGAGCAAGAATTAATCTAAGGTGAGAAGTTAACAATATGGCAAAAGTACATGTTTCTGAACTAGTTTTAAGGGATGGTCATCAATCCCTCATCGCCACCCGCATGCGCACGGAAGATATGTTGCCTATCTGTCCGAAACTGGACGCGATCGGTTTCTGGTCCCTTGAAGCCTGGGGCGGTGCCACTTTTGACGCCTGTGTACGCTATCTCAAGGAAGACCCCTGGGAGCGCCTGAAAAAGTTACGCAAGGCCCTGCCCAATACCCGCATCCAGATGCTGCTGCGCGGACAGAACCTGTTGGGCTATCGCCACTATTCTGACGATGTCGTACGCGCTTTCGTGCAAAAATCCGCGGATAACGGCGTCGATGTGTTCCGTATCTTCGATGCCATGAACGATGCGCGTAATCTTCGCGTCTCTATCGAAGCGGTGAAGAAATCCGGCAAGCACGCGGAAGGCACGATCAGTTACACCACCAGCCCTGTGCACGACATCGCCTATTTCGTCGCATTGGCCAAAGAGATGGAAGGCATGGGCGCTGACACCCTTGCCATCAAGGACATGGCGGGCCTACTTACGCCTCAAGTCACCTATGACTTGGTCAAAGCACTCCACGCAGCCATCAAGCTTCCTATCCATCTTCACAGCCATGCGACTTCCGGTCTCTCTGCGATGTGCCTGCTGAAAGGCGTTGAAGCCGGTGCAGCCATCATCGATACGAGCAACTCCTCGTTTGGCGAAGGCGCCAGCCACCCCTCCACCGAGAGTCTGGTAGCCGCGCTGCAAGGCACCGAATACGACACCGGCCTCGATCTCGCAGCACTACAAGAGATCACTGCCTACTTCCGTGAAGTCCGCAAGAAATACTGGCAGTTCGAAAGCGATTTCACCGGGGTCGATACCCGTGTGCTGGTCAACCAGGTTCCGGGCGGCATGATCTCCAACCTGTCCAACCAGCTGAAAGAGCAAGGCGCTTTGGGTCGCATGGATGAGGTGCTGGCTGAGATCCCGCGGGTACGTGAAGACCTGGGTTTCCCACCGCTTGTCACGCCGACCTCGCAGATCGTGGGCACGCAGGCCGTGCTCAACGTCATGACTGGCGCGCGCTACAAATCGGTGACCAACGAGGTCAAGAACTACCTCCTCGGCCACTATGGCAAGGCACCAGCCGCGGTCAACACCGATGTCCGGCATCTGGCCGTGGGCGATGCCGAAGTCATCACCTGCCGACCTGCCGACCTGCTCGAAGACGAGATGGACAAGCTGCGCGCCGAATCCGAAAACCTGGCGAAGTCCGAGGAAGACGTGCTGACCTATGCCATGTTCCCTGACTTGGCCAAAACCTTCCTGCAAGAGCGTAATGCGGGCAGCCTGAAGCCCGAACCGCTACTGACCAAGGAGGCCGTGACGTCGAGCGGCGCGCATTACGCGCCGAACGAGTTCAAGGTCACGCTGCACGGGGAGACATTCCACATCAAGCTCACCGGCAGCGGCCATCAAGGTGAGGAACAGCGCCCGTTCTACGTCTCGGTCGATGGTATCGCCGAGGAAGTGATCGTCGAGACCTTGAGTGAGATCGAAGTATCGGGCGGCAAGAGCAGCGGCAACGGCAAGAAGAAGGCCCCCAGCACCAGCAGCAGTGGTCGCCCTCGCCCATCGCATAGTGGTTGCGTAACGGCTGCGATGCCGGGCACCATCGTCGATGTCAAGGTCAAGGCGGGCGACAAGGTCAATGCCGGCGATGCCGTGCTCGTGATCGAAGCCATGAAGATGGAGAACGAGATCCAGGCGTCGAAATCCGGTATCGTGGTCGCGGTGCATGTCGCCAAGGGCGACAGTGTGACGCCCGACGAATCGCTCCTGGAAATCCAGCCGGAATAACCCTGTTTTGCAACTTCCTTCCGAAGCCGGCAGAATTCAGATTCTGCCGGCTTTTTTATCGAACACCATGCCATCCATCACAACCTCATGACACAACCGAATCTCATCCTCGCCTCCTCATCCATCTACCGACGCGAACTGCTTGAGCGCCTGCAGTTGCCATTCAGCGTGATCGCACCCGATGTCGATGAAACGCCGATGGCAGGCGAGCAACCAGAAGAGACGGCATTGCGACTGGCCAAGGAAAAAGCCCGCAAGATCGCCAAATCACATCAGGATGCGCTTATCATCGGTTGCGACCAGGTGGCTACGCTCGATGGCCAGCAACTCGGCAAGCCGCTAACCCATGACAATGCGGTCAAACAGCTACGCCTCATGCGTGGTCGTCAGGTCACCTTCCACAGCGCCCTCTGCCTGTTCAACGCCAGGACCGGCAGCATGCACGACGAGAATGTCGCCACAATCGTGACGTTCCGCCAGCTTACGGATGAGCAGATCGAGCATTATCTGCGCAAGGAACAGCCCTACCATTGCGCTGGCAGCGCGAAATCCGAAGGGCTGGGGATCGCACTGATCGAAGCGATCCATGGCGAGGATCCGAATGCCCTGATCGGCTTGCCCTTGATCCGCCTGATCTCCATGCTACAAGATGAAGGCGTTAGCGTACTCTGAGCGCGCCACTTCCAAGCCAAAATCCAGGAGAAACCAATGAGTCTCAAACGTTGCAGCACCGCATCTCTCGCCATCCTTGCCTTCAGTACCACCTTGCAAGCCGCAGAGCCTGAAGAGACCCGCAGTACGCTGGAAGACCAGCAAGGTGTCGCAGTGACCATCTACAACCAGAATCTTGCCTTGGTCAAAGACCAGCGCAAGGTCAGGCTGCATGCCGGGCTGAACAAACTCGCGTTGCGTGACGTCAGTGCCCAGATCCGCCCTGAGACCGCGCTGCTACGGAGCCTGACCCAGGCCGGCAGTTTATCGATCCTGGAACAGAATTTTGATTTCGACTTGCTGACGCCGCAAAAACTGCTGGAAAAGTATGTCGGCCGCAACGTCGGTATCGTCAAGACCAATCCAGCGACCGGTGCCGAAAGCACCACCCAGGCACAAGTGCTCTCGGCCAATAACGGCGTTGTTCTAAAGATCGGCGACCAGATCGAGACCGGGATCCCGGGGCGTATCGTCTACAACGATGTACCCGCCAACTTGCGCGACCGCCCCACCCTGGTGGTGCAACTCAACAGCAAAGCCGCTTCTGAACAGAATCTGGAGCTGAGCTATCTCACCGGCGGACTGAGCTGGAAAGCGGACTATGTCGCCGAACTCAATCCGGCAGAAGACAGGCTTGATCTCTCCGGCTGGGTCACCTTGGACAATACCAGCGGCACGAGCTATCGGAACGCCAAACTGCAACTTGTAGCCGGCGACATCAACCGGGTACCGGAAGCCCGCCCGATGATGAAGACCTTACGCATGGAAGCAATGGCTGCAGATGCGGCGGCCCCGATGGCGGAAGAATCCCTGCTGGAATATCACCTATATACGCTGGATCGCCCGACCACCATCGCCGAGAACCAGACCAAACAGGTGGCTTTGTTATCGGCGGCCGGGGTGCCGGTACGTAAGGAACTGGTCTTGCGCGGCGCCGATTACTACTACCAATCGAGTTATCTGCCCAACAATGGCGATCTGGGCCAAAAAATGAAGGTCGGCGTGTTCATCGAGTTCGATAACAAGGAAGCCAGCAAACTTGGGATGCCTCTACCCAAAGGGGTGATGCGCGTCTACAAGAAAGATAGCGCAGGAAATGCGCAGTTCGTCGGCGAAGACAATATCGACCATACGCCCAAAAACGCAACCGTGCGTCTCAAACTAGGCGACGCTTTCGATGTGACGGCGGACAAGAGGCAGACCGATTTCAAACGCTTGCCTAATCCTGCCAAAGGCAACAGCGCATATGAGAGCGCTTATGAGATCGTGCTCAAGAACGCAAAAAAGGAACGCGTGACGGTGATCGTGCAAGAACCGATCCCCGGCGATTGGAAGATGTTGCGATCCAATCTGACCCACGAGAAAGCTTCCAGCAATATGGCCGTATGGAAGATCGACATCCCGGCTGAAGGTCAGGCAACGCTCAATTATCGCGTGCAAGTCAAATACTGATGGCCGGCACGCTCTACCTGTTGCCCGTCACCTTGGGCGACGACCGCCTGACGCATGCGCTGCCTGCCGAGGTCATCGCCCTTGCCCAGCGGCTTGAGATCTTTGTCGTGGAGAACGAAAAGACAGCGCGCCGTTTTCTTGGTCTTATCAAACCCTTGAAGCCGGTGCGCGAGTTGCAATTATTGTTGCTGAACGAGCATACAACGGACAAGCAACTCCCCGATCTACTGGCGCCTTTGCTGGCGGGTCATGATGTCGGCCTCATGTCAGAGGCGGGTTGCCCGGGGATCGCCGACCCGGGGGCACGGCTTGCCCAGCTTGCGCATCGCAAGGGAATAAGAGTTGCCCCACTGGTAGGCCCCTCTTCCATCCTGATGGCCCTGATGGCTTCTGGCCTGAATGGTCAGCGCTTTAGCTTTCTCGGCTATCTGCCGTCAGGCAAGGCGGAACGTATCCTGCAACTGAAGGCGCTGGAAAAAGCATCCCAACGGCACGCCGAGACCCAGATCTTTATCGAGACCCCCTACCGTAACCAGCACATGCTGGAAGACATCCTGGCCCACTGTCAGCCAGAGACTGCCTTATGCGTGGCCGCGAACATCAGCATGGAGAACGAGTCGATCATCAGCCGCACCGTCGCAGAATGGCGCAAATCGCCATTACCTGATTTGCACAAGCAACCTGCGGTCTTCCTGCTATTGGCAGGCTAACAGCGCCACCACTATCTCAGCGCGACAATAACTTGCGGATCGGGGCGTAGCTTCGCCTGTGCACCGGCGAGACACCGTGCAACTGTAGGCATTGCAGGTGATGGGCGGTAGGATAACCCTTGTGGCGGCAAAAATCGTACTGCGGATATAGTGCATGCAGTCGCAGCATTTCGGCATCACGCGCCGTCTTGGCCAGTATCGATGCCGCAGCGATGGCTGGAACCTTGCTGTCGCCCTGCACGATGGCTTCTGCCGGCATGCTGACCGCCGGGCAATGCAGGCCATCTACCTGAACCAGCTGCGGCACACGCTGCAATCCATCTACTGCGCGACGCATGGCTAGCAGGCTGGCCTGAAGGATGTTGATCTCATCGATCTCCTCCACACTGCTGCTGGCAATGGCCCATGCCAGGGCCGATTGCTTGATCTCGATCGCCAGCCGGTCGCGCTGCTTCTCTGAAAGTTTTTTCGAATCGTCGAGCCCGGAGATGGGCCTTGCCGGATCGAGTATGACGGCTGCAGCGTAGACGGCACCAGCGAGTGGACCTCGCCCGGCCTCATCAACACCACAGACCAGCCATGATGTCATGCCAGATAGGCCAGGATGGCCTGGGCCGCTTTTTCTTCGGTGTTCTGGCGCAGTGCCTCGTGGATACGGCTGAACTCGGCACCGATCTCCTGCATCAACACCTTGTCGCTGACCATGCGCAACGTAGCTTCCGCCAGCTTTTCTGGGACTGCATCGTTCTGTAGCAGCTCAGGCACGACGAAGCGACCAGCGAGGATGTTAGGCAACCCAACATATGGCAGGTAATTCATGCGCTTGAGTATCCACCAGCTGATCCGTGGCATGCGGTAGGTGATGACCATGGGCCGCTTGAGCAGCGCGGCTTCCAGCGTTGCCGTACCGGAGGCAACGATCACGGCGTCAGCCGCTTCCATCGCCATGTGTGCGTGACCGAACAATATCTGGATCGGGGTCTCATCCGCCTGGTTGGCATAGATCGCCCGCTCGAAGATCGCACGCGTCTCGCGTGTGATGAGCGGCACCAGGAATTGCACCTCTGGCTGTTCCTGTGCGATGAGTTTGGCGGTCTTCACGTAGAGATCGGCCAACTGCTTGACCTCGCTCTGCCGGCTGCCAGGCAGCATGGCAATCACAAGCTTGTCTTCCTTCAGTTTCAGGCGCTCTCGCGCACCTTGCTTGTCTGGTGTCATCGGCAGGATATCCGCCAGCGGATGACCCACATAAGTGACCGGTATCCCTGCCTGGTCATAGATCTCAGGCTCAAAGGGGAACAGCGCCAGCATGTGCGATACCGCCCGCCTGATCTTGCCGATGCGGCCTTTACGCCAGGCCCAGATCGAAGGGCTCACATAATGGATCGTACGGATCCCCTTGCGCTTGAGTTTTTTTTCCAGCCCGAAATTGAAATCCGGGGCGTCGATGCCGATGAACAGATCAGGTTTGGTCTTGAGAAAAAACTGCGCGAGTTCGCTACGGATCTTGAGTAGGCCGGGCAGATGCCGTAACACTTCGACATAGCCACGGACCGATAGGCGCTCGATCGGGAAAAGCGAGCGTGCGCCCTCGCTCTGCATCTTGGGACCCGCGATGCCGATGAACTCGATATCAGGCCGATGCTTCTTCAGCGCACGGATAAGATGGCTGCCGAGTAGATCGCCAGAGGCTTCTCCGGCCACGATGCCGACTTTAGGCATGTTGATTCCTAACGGACGATGCCGCGGGTCGAGGTATTGAGGAATTCCAGCAGGATGCCGAGTTCGGCACACTGGCCTACCTGTTGCGCGAGTTCCTGCTTGGCCTGCTCCAGCGTCAGCCCATTCCGATACAGCGTCTTGTAGGCACGCTTGATCTGCAAGATGGCCTCAGGGGAGAAACCGCGTCGTTTAAGTCCTTCGCTGTTGATGCCGTGTGGCTTGGCATCATAACCGGCAGCCGTCACATAAGGCGGGATATCCTTGAACACGACCGACCCTACGGCAGTGATGATATGGGCGCCGATCTTGCAGAACTGATGGATCAACGTGAATCCGCCAAGGATCGCATAATCGTGCACATCGACATGCCCCGCCAGCGATGAATTGTTTGCGAAGATGGTATGGTTGCCGATCTGGCAATCATGGGCAATATGCACATAGGCCATGATCCAGTTGTCATTGCCGATGCGCGTCGCCCCCTTGTCCTGCACCGTGCCACGGTTGAAAGTGCAAAATTCGCGAATGGTGTTGTTGTCACCGATCTCCAGCGTAGTCGGCTCGTCACGGTATTTCTTGTCCTGCGGTTGCTCTCCAAGCGAGGAGAACTGGAAGATCTGGTTGTGCTTGCCGATTGTCGTCGGCCCCTTGATCACGACATGGCTGCCGACGCGTGTACCGGCATCGATACGTACATCGGGGCCGATGATGCTGTAGGGCCCGACTTCCACGCTGGAATCAAGCTCGGCCCGAGGATCGACGATCGCAGTGGGATGGATGAGGGATGTCATACGGTTCTTGTTCTGATTGGCGGGTTGTTCGTCGTTCACTTCGCTTGCTGATCGCTCACTTATCGTCGATGGCTTTCAAGATGCACATCATCTCGGCCTCGGCCACGACGTTGTCATCGACCAGCGCCTGACCGGAGTACTTCCATATACCGCGCAGGATACGGTCGATCTTGACCTTGAGAATAAGCTGGTCACCAGGGGACACTGGCTTCTTGAAACGGGCACTGTCGATACCGGCGAAGTAGTACACCGAATCGTCACTGGGCTTGGTGTCCATGGTCTTGAAGGACAGGATGGCAGCAGCCTGGGCCATGGCTTCGACGATCAGCACGCCCGGCATCACAGGGTGATATGGGAAGTGCCCGGGAAAATAAGGTTCGTTCACGCTGACGTTCTTCACCGCCACGATCTCCTTGCCGACTTCCAGGGACAGAACGCGATCGACCAGTACGAAAGGATAACGGTGCGGTAGATGCGCCAGGATCTCGTGTATGTCCATGCTCATGATGGCTTGCTCAGTCATGCTCTTCCTCAGTTCTTCTCAGTATTGTCTTGTTCGTGCACGAGCGCAGCCAAGGCTTTTTCCAGCTTGCGGATACGCTCGGCATATTCGCCAACGTGACGCAGGCTTGCTGCGGTCTTCAGCCAGTCCTCATGTGGCAGGAATGGCATCAGGGCGGTATAGGTGCCAGCCCGGGTGATCGTCCTCGTAATCATACTGCCTGGCGATATGGTCACGCCATCGGCAATTTCCAGATGCCCCAGTATCATTGCTGCACCGCCGATCCTGCAATGCTGGCCGATCTTCGCGCTACCGGCGATGCCAACGCAGCCGGCGATGACCGTATGGGCACCGATCCGGCAGTTGTGTCCGATCTGGATGAGATTGTCGAGCTTGACGCCCTCCTCGATCACCGTGTCATCGATCGCGCCACGATCGATGGTGGTGTTGGCACCGATATCGACATGGTCATGGATCACGACGCGCCCGACCTGCGGGATCTTGACCCAGCGGCCGCCATCCTCGGCGTAGCCGAAACCATCGGCGCCGATGACGACACCGGCGAACAGCTGGCATTGCTTGCCGATGACACAGCCCTGGTAGATCACTACGTTGGGAGCAAGCTGGCTGCCTTCGTCAATACGCACATGATCGCCGAGCACGCACCCAGCGCCGATCACAACGCGCTCGCCCAGTACCACATGGTCGCCGATGACAGCATGCGCACCGATACTGCAACTGGCTGGCACGGTCGCTGTTTGGCTGATCACTGCACTCGCGGAAATGCCGGGGACCGCCACGCTCAACGGATTGAGCAGCTCCGATATCCTGGCGAAATACGCATATGGGTTATCTGTGAGGATGCGAGGCAAGTCGGTCGCGTCGCGATGCGCTGGCGCCAGGATAATGGCGCTGGCTAGGGTCTTCGCCAATTGTGACTTGTATTTGCTGTCACTGAGAAAGCTGATATGCCCGGCCTGGGCATTGGCAAGTGAGGCGACGCGCGTAATGACGGTATCAGCGTCACCCAGCACTTCGCCTCCCAGTATTGATACGATCTCGCGTAAGGAATATTGCGCTTTCATCCGACGAAGACCGCTAATGAATACGATGAAGGATCGGCCACTCTTGCGAGCGGCTTACTTCTTACCTAGGGATTTCAGGACCTTGTCGGTGATATCCACTTTTTTGCTGGCATAAGCGACACCGCCGTATATCACCAGGTCATAACCCTCGGCTTCGGATACGGCAGTCACTGCCTTGTTGATGCGATCCTGCAGAGAGCCTAGCTCTTCGTTCTTGCGCAAATTGACATCTTCACGCAGCTCGCGTTGCTTGCGCTGGAATTCGATCTTCTGGTTGGAGATGTCGCGCTCCTTGTTGCGGCGGTCGGTCTCGGACATGGTCAGGCTATCCTTGTCGAGCGCTGTTTCCATATCCTTGATCTGCTTCTGCATGCGGTCCAGCTCCTGCGTGCGCGGACCGAACTCCTTCTCCAGCTTCTTGCCGCTTTCCGCAGTCTGCGGGGCTTCCTGCAGGATCTTGTCCACCTGCACATACCCGACCTTGAGCTCAGCCGCCTGCAGGCTGGTCGCCATGGTCATGGAGGCTGCAAGCATCAGTGCCAATAACAACTTATTCAATTTATGTCTCCTAAAGATTCTTTAGATCACGCCAGCCCTAGAACTGCTGACCAAACTGGAACTGTAATACCTGGGTGCGGTCGCCTTCACGCTCGTTAAGTGCCTTGGCCACGACAAGTTTGATCGGACCGAACGGCGAATACCAGCTGACACCCAGACCGGTCGAATAACGCAACAGACTGAAATCGACCGTATCATCAGGGCCGTAAACGGTACCGGCATCGATAAAGGTGCTCAAGCGCAACTGCTTGTTCTCTTTCATCCCGGGGATCGGGAAGTACAGCTCGGCGTTACCCACTACCTTTTTGGTGCCGCCGATGGCGAAGGTTCGGCCACTCAAAGGTTCGAAGTCGCGCGGACCGATATTGCTGGTCTGGTAACCGCGGACGGAATTCACGCCGCCGACATAGAAGTTCTTGAAGAACGGGAAATCCTTATTTCCATAGGTGTCACCGTAACCCAACTCGCCGTTGAGCGCCAATGTGATGCTCTTGGTCAGCGGCTTGTACCAGGTATTCTTGAATTCAAGCTTATAGTACTGCAAATCCGGGCCCGGCAAACCGATCTCGGAACTCACGCGTTGCAGCACGCCCTCGTTCGGGAACAGCACGTTATCACGCGTGTCATGGGTCCAGCCCAGATTGAGCAGCAGACTGGTGTTGCTGCAGCCGTCCGGATTGCCGCCGCCGCAATAGAGTTGATACCTTCTTGGACTATCCGACTGCAACTCGAGGTCAGTGAGGTCGACCGTAAGGCCGGCGCTGACGTAGTCACGCTCGTTGAGCGGCATGCTGAAGCTGACCCCTGTGCCGTAGGACGAGGTCTTGTAGGAACCGGTGCGCAGGTAACTGGTGTCGATGTCCCGGCGATAGACATTGAAAGTACGGCTGATGCCATCGGGCGTGAAGTACGGGTCGGTGTAGGACAGCGAATAGACGGTATTGATACGACCGGTATTCACCTGCGCCGCCACCCGGTTGCCGGTTCCCAGGAAGTTGTTCTGGTTGATGGTCACGCCCAGCACGACGCCTTCCGCGCTCGACAGGCCAGCACCGAACATGACGCTACCTGTGGATTTCTCGGTGACGTTGATATTGAGGTCGACTTGGTCAGTGGTGTTCGGCACCGCAGGCGTCTCGACGTTCACATCCGAGAAATACTGCAACCGTTCCAGACGCTGTTTGGAACGTTCGATCTTGTCCGCACCATACCAGGCAGACTCGAGCTGGCGCATTTCGCGACGCAAGACCTCATCACGGGTGCGTGTGTTACCCGTGAGGTTGATGCGGCGCACATACACGCGGCGACCTGGGTCGACGAAAAAGGTGAAGGCTACCGTGCGTTTTTCCTTGTTCACGTCGGGCACGGCATTGATATTGGCGAAGGCGTAGCCGTCATTACCCAGGCGGTCACTGATCGCTTTGGTGGACTCGGTGACCTTCTGGCGGTTGAAGACTTCTCCAGGCTCCACTGTGATCAGTTTGCGCATCTCGTCTTCCGGCACCAGCATCTCGCCTGCCAGTTTGATATCGGTCACGGAGTACTTGTCACCTTCGGTGATGTTGATGGTGATGTAGATATCACGCTTATCCGGAGTGATGGAGACTTGGGTGGAATCGACATTGAACTCAAGATAGCCCTTGTTCATGTAGAAGGAACGCAGGGTTTCCAGATCCGCCGTGAGTTTCTGCTTGGAATACTGGTCGTTCTTGTTCCACCAGGTGAGCCAGCCCGGCGTGGTGAGCTTGATCTGTTCCAGTAGCGTGTCGGTATCGAACGACTGGTTGCCGACGATATTGATCTTGCGGATCTTGGAAACGGCGCCTTCTTCGATGTCGAAGCGAATAGCGACACGATTACGCTCCAGTGGCGTTACCACGGTCTTGACGCTAGCGCCGTACTTGCCCTGCGCTAGGTATTGCCGCTTCACTTCCTGCTCGGCACGATCGAGCATGGAACGGTCAAAGATCAGGCCTTCTGACAAGCCGATCTGCTTGAGACCTTCTGTCATCTTGTCGCTGGGGAAGGATTTGTTGCCGGAGAAAGCGATCTGGGCGATCGCTGCGCGTTCTTGCAAGACCACCACCAGGACATCCTGATCGACTTCGATGCGGACATCCTTGAAGAAACCAGTGCCGTAGAGCGATTTGATCGCCTGGGTGGCTTTTTCGTCATCCATGGTATCGCCGACCTTGACCGGCAGATAGTTGAATACAGTGCCCGCTTCCGTTCGCTGCAGACCCTCGACTCGGATATCCTTGACGACGAACGGTTCAAAGGCGAAGGCTGAGGCGGCATAAAAGGCTAGAGCGAGCAATGGAATGAACCGGAACTTGCTGCTTAGCTTCGTCTTGAAAATCATTAGGCTCAGCCCGTTATAAATCGATTGAAGTCATTATATAAAGCACACGCCATCAGTAAGCCCAGCAATGCCAATCCGATGCGTTGTCCGGTTTCCATCATTGCGTCAGAAACCGGGCTCCCCTTGAAAATCTCAATCGTATAATACAACAAATGCCCGCCATCCAACACTGGCACAGGCAATAGATTCAGCACGCCCAG
>CAMLMA010000023.1 GCA_946481065.1 uncultured Nitrosomonadales bacterium | reverse complement strand
TCTTCCAGCCAGCGGATGGTGTTGATGTCGAGGTTGTTGGTCGGCTCGTCCAGCAACAGGATATCCGGGTTGGCGAACAGTGCCTGCGCAAGCAGTACGCGCAGTTTCCAGCCGGGCGCGATGGCGCTCATCGGACCGGTGTGCTGCTCGGTAGGGATACCTACGCCCAGCAACAACTCACCGGCGCGCGACTCAGCGGTGTAGCCGTCATATTCGGCGAACAGGGCTTCCAGCTCTGCCGCCTTCATGTAATCGTCCTCGGTCGCTTCCGGGTTCATGTAGATGGCGTTCTTTTCCTGGTTCACCCGCCACATCTCCTCGTGACCCATCATGACCACATCCAGCACACGCTGGTCTTCATAGGCGAACTGGTCCTGCTTGAGGAAAGCCATGCGCTCGTGGTTGTCGAGCGTGACGTTGCCAGCGGTCGGTTCGAGCACGCCGGCGAGGATCTTCATATACGTCGACTTGCCGCAGCCGTTGGCGCCGATGAGGCCATAGCGGTTGCCGTCGCCGAACTTGACGGAGACATTCTCGAACAGCGGCTTGGCGCCGAACTGCATGGTGATGTTGTTGCTGATTAGCATTCAGTGTTCCTGGTGAAAAGCCCTATATCAATCAACTCCGCGATCCATCTGCGGCGCTGCCGGTTCTTCAATGCGCTTGCCTACCGCTTGGGTAGGTCTTGCGTATCGATTCCGCTGCGCCTTGCATCATGAACCGCTCGTGGCGATTGCTAAAGGGCTCGGATTGCAAAAGGGTATTAAAACTTGTCGCGGATGACGACCTCGTTCATCGGCAATTGACCGCCGCGTGGCCAGGCTTCCTTGATGCCCTTGCCGATGGCGACATACATCGCCGGCGTGTGGTCAGCCGGCAGGTTGAGTAGTTTGGCGACGGCATCGAAGTCGAAACCGTCCATGGGGCAGGAGTCGTAACCCATTTCCTTCGCGGCCAGCATGAGCGTCATGGCAGCCATGCCGCAGGAGCGCATGCCTTCGTCGCGCTGCACTTGTTCCTTGCCGCGGTAATAGGTGTCGATGGCCGGTACCAGGAAATCCTGCACCGGTTGAGGCGCATTCTTCCAGTAGCGTGCGGGCTCGCGGTCCCAGGACTTGAGGTCGGCGACCAGCACCACCAGCAGGGATGCGTCGGTCACTTGTGCCTGGTCCCAGCTCACAGCACGCACTTGCTTGCGCAGCTCGGGGTCCTGCACCAGCACGAAACGCCAGTTCTGGATGTTGAACGCGGTGGGGGCGAGCATGGCGAGCGACATGAGCTGGTCGATCTCGGCCTGCGTCATGCGATGCTGGGCATCGAACGCCTTGACGGAGCGGCGGGTTTCAATGGCGGTACTGACGTTCATGGCATATTCCTCTTAATAATCGATCTTGATGATTTCCAGTGACAGGTTACCTGCCGGGCGCAGCCAGGTCACGCTCTCGCCGACTTTGTGACCCAGTAGTGATCTTGCCAGCGGCGAAACCCAGCTCACCTTGTTGGCGTTGATGTCGGCTTCATCCTCGCCAACGATCATGAATACATGCGTATCGCCGTTCTCGTCCTCAACCGTGACATGAGCGCCGAACAGTACCTGCTCGCCGGACTGCTGTGCCGGATCGACCAAGATGGCTGACTCAAGTCGCGCCTGCACATAGCGCAAATCGCGGTTGATGCGCGCCAGCTGTTGCTGCGCGTTCGGGTCTTCCTTGCGGCTCGTCAGCGGCAGCCGCTGCTGCTCCAGGTCTGCGGCCAACTGCTGCAGTTGTTGCAGGCCAGTGGGCGTCACATAGTTGGGGTGTGGGCTGACCGGCCGTTCCGGCAGATCGGTGCCGGCGTGTTCGAGGTCGTCCTCTTTGACGAAACCGCGGCTCATTTAACTTCGCTTATGATTGCTGCAATTGTGAGGGCTGCAATTGACATGGCCGGGCGCTTTTTCCGGGTCGCATCCATCGACTGCGTCGACGGAACCTGCTACCCCTGCAAAAGCTTTACTCCCACTCGATCGTGGCTGGCGGCTTGCCGGAAATGTCATACACCACGCGGTTGATGCCGCGTACTTCATTGATGATGCGGTTCGACACCTTGCCCAGCAATTCGTACGGCAGCTCAGCCCAGTGCGCGGTCATGAAGTCGCTGGTGACGACGGCGCGCAGCGCGACCACGTAATCATAGGTACGGCCATCGCCCATGACACCGACCGACTTCACGGGCAGGAAGACGGCAAAGGCCTGCGAGGTCTTCTCGTACCAGCCGGCGTGACGCAATTCCTCGATGAATATGGCGTCAGCCCTCCTCAGCAGATCGGCATATTCCTTCTTCACCTCGCCGAGGATGCGCACGCCCAGGCCTGGACCAGGGAAGGGATGGCGATAGACCATGTCATGCGGCAGGCCGAGCGCCACGCCGAGTTCGCGTACCTCATCCTTGAACAGTTCACGCAGCGGCTCGAGCAATTTCAGCTTGAGCGTATCAGGCAAGCCGCCGACGTTATGGTGACTCTTGATGGTGTGGGCCTTCTTGGTCTTCGCGCCGGCGGATTCGATCACATCCGGGTAGATCGTGCCTTGCGCGAGCCACTTGGCTTGCGGCAGTTTGGCGGATTCCTGCTGGAACACTTCGACGAACTCGCGGCCGATGATCTTGCGTTTGGCCTCCGGGTCGCTGACCCCCTTGAGGTCGCCGAGGAATTTCTCACTGGCATCGACATGGATCACCTTGACGCCAAGGTTCCTGGCGAAGGTCTGCATCACCTGTTCGGCCTCATTCAAGCGCAGCAGGCCATTATCGACGAAGACGCAGGTCAGCTGGTCGCCGATCGCACGATGGATCAGCGCCGCGGCGACGGATGAGTCGACGCCGCCCGACAGGCCGAGGATGACCTGGTCGCTGCCGACTTCGTCGCGGATGCGCTTGACCGCCGTTTCGACGTAATCCGGCATGTTCCAGCTACGGTCGCAGCCGCAGATCTCATGGACGAAGCGGCTGAGGATGGATTTGCCCTGGCGCGTGTGCGTGACTTCCGGGTGGAACTGCACGGCGTAGAAGCCACGTTTCTCGTCGGCCATGCCGGCGATCGGCGTCGAGGCGTTGCTGGCGATGATGTTGAAGCCGGCCGGCAGCTCGGTGACCTTGTCGCCATGGCTCATCCAGACATCGAGCAGGCCGTGGCCTTCATCGTTGCTGCGGTCCTGGATGTTGAGGAACAGGCGCGAGTGGCCGCGCGCGCGGATCTCGGCATAGCCGAATTCACGCTTGGCGGCGTTCTCGACCTTGCCGCCAAGCTGCGAGGCCATGGTCTGCATGCCGTAGCAGATGCCGAGGACGGGGATGCCCAGCTTGAACACGATGTCGTGCGCACGCGGCGTCTCGTCCTCGTAGACCGAATTCGGGCCGCCTGAAAGGATGATGCCGGCTGGTTTGAATGCCTTGATGAAGGCTTCGTCGACATCCCACGAATGCAGTTCGCAGTAGACATTGGCTTCGCGGACGCGGCGCGCGATCAGCTGCGTGTATTGGGAACCGAAATCGAGGATGAGGATTTTCTGGGTCATGGATGGTTTCAGGCAATAGGCGCCGCCAGCGATGGCGGCGCGGTTTGGATTAGTCGGAAAGGTAATACTCGACGGTGGACACGACGCGCACCTTCTTGATGTGCGCCGTGCTGGAGTCGCGGTTCTCGATACTGAACTGGCCCTGGTTGGCGTGTTTGATCTTGCCGAGCTTGCTCGCGGAATCCTTGGCGAACTTCTCCGCCGCTTCGCGCGCGTTGCGGGTGGCTTCCTCGATCATGCCCGGTTTGATGTCGTTGAGCTTGCTGTAGATGAACTGGGTGCTGTAGGTATCACCAGCGATGGCGATGCCTTGCTTGCCCAGCTCCACGAGCTTGATCATGGATTGACGCACGGCATCCACCTGGTTGCTGTAGACCGTGACAGTCGAGCTCGCGGTGTAGCGATATCGGGCATTCGCCCCGTCGTTGCCGTACTCGCGTGCCTGCCTGTCGACCACGGATGGCGTCGAGATGGTGATCTCTTCCGCCTTGAAGCCGTTCTTTTCAAGGAACTTCACGACGCTGTCGTTCTTCTGCTGCACCGTCTGGTAGAGGTTGGACAGGTCGTTGTCGGCAACGTTGAAGGTGATCGGCCAGATCGCGATATCCGCGGCCACTTCACGCTCGGAGAGGCCCTTGACCTCGACCGAGCGGTCCATGAGCTTGATGTTGACGATGCTCTGCGCGATCAGGTAGCCGAGCAAGGCCAGGCCGACGAGCAACAAGCCGCCCAGGATGGCGGATTCGGCGACATGGCGTTGTTGGGCTGGCTGCATGCGCGCTTATTCGACGTGGTAGTTCGGCGCTTCTTTGGTGATCTGCACGTCATGCACATGCGACTCGCGCATACCGGCCGAGGTGATCTGCACGAACTCGGCACGCGTGCGCATCTCTTCGATGGTCGCACAGCCGACGTAGCCCATGGAGGCGCGCAGGCCACCCATCAGCTGGTGGATCACCGCCAGTACGCTGCCCTTGTAGGGTACGCGGCCTTCGATGCCTTCCGGCACCAGCTTGTCGGCATTGCCGTTGTTGTCCTGGAAGTAGCGGTCGCTGGAACCCTTTTCCATGGCGCCGATGGAACCCATGCCACGATAGGATTTGTAGGAACGACCCTGGAACAGTTCGATCTCGCCTGGCGCTTCCTCGGTGCCGGCGAACATGCCGCCCAGCATCACGGAATACGCGCCAGCGGCGATCGCCTTGGAGATGTCGCCGGAAAAGCGGATACCGCCATCGGCGATGAACGGTACGCCGCTGCCGCGCAAGGCTTCCTCGACGTTGGCGACGGCGCTGATCTGCGGCACGCCGACACCGGCGACGATACGCGTGGTGCAGATGGAGCCAGGGCCGATGCCGACCTTGACGCCGTCCGCACCGGCATCGACCAGGGCTTTGGCGGCGCTGGCAGTGGCGATGTTGCCGCCGATGACCTGTACTTCAGGGAAATGCTTCTTGACCCAGGTGACGCGGTCTAGCACGCCTTGCGAGTGGCCGTGCGCGGTATCGACGACGATGACGTCGACACCGGCTTCGGCGAGGGCGGCGACGCGTTCTTCCGTGCCTTCACCTACGCCGACGGCGGCACCGACCCGCAGGCGCCCCTTTTCATCCTTGCAGGCGAGCGGGTGGTCACTGGATTTCTGGATGTCCTTGACCGTGATCAGACCCTTGAGCTCGAAGGCGTCGTTGACGACCAGCACGCGTTCCAGACGGTGCTTGTGCAGCAACTGCACGACCTCTTCACGGTTCGCACCTTCAGGCACGGTGACCAGACGGTCGCGCGGCGTCATGATATTGGAGATCGATTGATCCAGATTGGTCTCGAAGCGCAGGTCGCGGTTGGTGACGATGCCGACCACCTTGTTGCCGTCGACCACTGGCAGGCCGGAGATCTTGTGCTGGCGCGTCAGGCTCAACACATCGCGTACCGTCATGTGCGGCTGGATGACGACCGGATCATGCACGACACCGGACTCGAAACGCTTCACGCGCAGGACATGGCTGGCCTGGGCTGCGGCCGACATGTTCTTGTGGATGATGCCCATGCCGCCTTCCTGTGCCAGCGCGATGGCCAGCGGCGCTTCGGTCACGGTATCCATCGCGGCCGAGACCAGCGGGATATTGAGACGGATGGAGCGGGTGAGTTGGGTGGCTAGGCTGACTTCACGGGGGAGTACGTTGGAGTGCGCTGGAACCAGTAGGACATCGTCGAAGGTGAGCGCTTTTTGCAACAGACGCATAGAGATTTTTCCGGCAAAAGGCAATTATACCGGGTTAGGGCTTTGCGGTAAATCTGCCGCCTGCGATGTCAAGCGGGAACCTGGGCAAAAAGTCGCCCTGTTATTGACGGCATGCATTTAGCCGCTTATTGTTAGCCAACTTGAATCAGTCGCATGTTAGGAAGCCGGATGAATATGCCTTTACTCCCCGTCATTTGTCTTCGCTCGCTACTTTATGGCGTGCTGTTTTTTGGCACGCTGTTTTCCACCGCCGCCCAGGCGGAGATCTATAAATGGAAAGACGCGAACGGTGTCGTGCGTTACTCGGATATCCCGCCGCCAGCCAATGTGCAGGTCGAATCCATGCAGGGCAAGAAGAAGCCTGTCTCCGGCCCGCAAAAACAGGATGAACCTGCGGCCGAGGAGCCGGGTACGCAGAGCAAGGCCGATACTCTCGACGAGGCCAAGCGCAAGGAGAAGTTGAAAGAGGCTGAGACGCTGGTCAAGAAAGAGAACTGCGAAAAAGCCAAGTCCAATCTTGAAGCCTTGTCCCAGCCCGGAGCTTACCGGCTGAACGAGAAGGGCGAGCGGGTCGAGTTCGACGAAGCCAGCATCGCGAAAGAGAAAGAGATCGCCAAGCGCGATATCGAACGTAACTGCAAGTAGGCGCGCAGCCCTCAGGCCTCGCGTGTCAGGCTTGCAGCATCAGGCTTCAGGGGCGGCATCACCACCGCCCTTTTTCATGACCTTGCCTTCCGCGGCACGTTGGCGCCTGACTTCCTTGGGGTCCGCGATCAGCGGCCGGTAGATCTCCACCCTGTCCAGTTCGCGCAGCACCGTATCCGGCTTGGTCAGCTTGCCGAAGATGCCGAACTTGTTCACCGCAAGGTCGATCTCGGGGAATTTCTGCAACACCCCCGATAGCTTGATGGCGTCTTCCGCCGTCGTGCCGGTCGGGACCCGAACGGGAATGATCAGTTGTTCCTCGGGCAGTGCGTAGGCCACTTCCACCATGATGTCGTTTTGCATGTTGCGATGTCCTTCGGGTTGCGTCCCGATCAATAGACCTGGTCGGCGCGTTCGACGAACGCATCGACGAAGGTGTTGGCGATATGGCTGAACACGGGTGCGATGAGCTTCTCCAGAAAACCGTTGGAGAACTCGTAGTTCAGCCGGAATTCGATCTTGCAGGCGTCATCGCCGAGTGCGATGAACTTCCATACGCCCTCCAGGTGCCGGAACGGACCGTCGCGGAGTCTGATGTCCATCAGGCTGGGATACACCTTGTGGTTCTCCGTCGTGAAATTCTGCCGGATGCCGTGATAGGCGATATGCAGGGTCGCGACGGTGACGCGCTCGTTGCGCTCGATGAGATCGATACCGCCGCACCAGGGCAGGAATTCGGGGTAGCGCTCGACGGCGTCCACCAGTTCGTACATTTGTGCTGCGGAATGTGTGACGAGTACTGTTTTCTCGACCTGCGCCATGTGACCTTGTCTATGGGAGCGAACTAACTAGGGTAAAATAGGATTTTAAGTCATATCCATCCGCTCATGAGCATCGCCCAGAACAAAAAAGCCTTCCACGACTATTTCATCGAAGAGAAATACGAAGCCGGCATCGTGCTCGAAGGCTGGGAGGTGAAGGCGATCCGCGATAACCGTGTCAATATCAAGGAAGCTTACGTCATCATCCAGCGCGGCGAGATCTACCTCATCGGCTGTCACGTCACGCCGCTCGGTTCAGCTTCGACCCATATCCGCCCGGACGCCATCCGTACGCGTAAACTCTTGCTGCATTCCGAAGAGATCGCGAAGCTCATCGGCAAGGTCGAACGTGCCGGCTACACGCTGGTGCCGCTCGACATGCATTACACCCGCGGCCGGGTCAAGGTGCAGATCGGCCTCGCCAAGGGCAAGAAACAATACGACAAACGCGAGTCTGAGAAGCAGAAAGACTGGGAGCGCGAGAAGGGGCGCATCATGCGCTCGGCGAACAAATGAATCAGTGATGCTGGGCGACTTCCAGTGAGGCCGGCTTGCCGAACAGCCAGCCTTGTCCGTAATTGCAATTCAACGCCAGCAGTTTCTGCCGTACCGCCTCGTTCTCGATGCCTTCCGCCACGACATCCATCCCCAATGAATGGGCCAGCTGCACCGACGAGCTGACGATCTCCTCGTTCTGGGGGCTGCTCAACACCTGGCTGATGAATACGCGGTCGATCTTCATGGTGGCGATCGGGAAGCGCTGCAAATAGTCGAGGCCGGAATAGGCGGTGCCGAAGTCATCCAGCGCCAGGCTGCCGCCGAGGCTGATCAGGCTATTGAGGATCTGTGAGGCGATCTCGGGTCGACCGATGATGATGTTCTCCGTCAGTTCCAGTTTCAGTTCGGCGGGCGACATCTGTTGCCGCTGCAGGATGGCTTTGACGTCATCGACCAGATGGTTGCCGGTGAGCTGGCTTGCCGAGAGGTTGACGCTGATGAACGGCGTTTCGCATTGCAGTGGCGCCTTGAGTGCCGGCCAGTCCCGACAGGCCCGTTCCAGCGTCCATAAGCCGATATCCCGAACCTGCCCCGTGCGTTCTGCCACCCATAGAAAATCGAGTGGGGCCATGGCGCCTTCGCGTGGGTGGTTCCAGCGGATCAGCGCTTCATAGCCGACGATCTCACCGTCGTCCAGCCGGCAGATCGGCTGGTAATGCATCTCGAACTGACTGGTATGCAGCGCGTGGGCGATATCCTGCGCCAGCGCGAGGTCGTAGGCTGCGGTATCGTGCAGGCTGTCTTGCTGTCTCGGATATTCCAGCATCAGCGACAGATCGTCGAGCACGCGCGGGGAAAGGCTGCGCTGGGTGGTGCGGAAGCGTTCGAGCACCACGCGCAACAGGTGACGGATGACCGGGTCGGATTTCTCCAGCAACTCGTCGACCATGCTGCGTTCGATGGCGACGACGGTGGTGTCGCTAAGCGCGCGGACCGTGGCGGTCCGCTTTTGGTGGTCGATCAGGGCGACCTCGCCGATCAGTTCGCCGCTACCCAGCAAGCTGACGCGCCGCTGTCTCGCGCCGTTGCCGACACAGATCTCGACACAGCCGGATTCGATCAGGTAGGCACGGTCGCCCTCGTCGCCTTCATTGAAGATGATCTGGCCAGGCTGGAATACTTCGCGGTGCAATCCCTCGAACATCGTTGACATGTCCCGGATCAAGCATAAGTGATTCAGTGTAAACGGATTGTTCTGCTGACCGCAAGAACCCCGGCTGAAAATGCTTCCCCGGAACGCAGACGATAAAAAAGGGGCTTTCGCCCCTTTTTTGCTCTCGTCAGCGGATCACTTGACGCGGTTCTTGTACTCCAGCGTACGGGTGTCGATCTCGATCTTGTCGCCGGTACCGCAGAACAAGGGCACAGGCAGTTCGAAGCCGGTGGAGATCTTCGCCGGTTTCATCACCTTGCCAGAGGTGTCGCCCTTGACGGCAGGCTCGGTGTAGGTGATCTCGCGTACGACAGAGTTCGGCAGTTCGACAGAGATCGGCTTGCCGTTGTAGAACACCACTTCGCATTCCATGCCGTC
The DNA here is from genome assembly GCA_946481065.1 of uncultured Nitrosomonadales bacterium. The sequence goes on along the minus strand of CAMLMA010000023.1, from coordinate 7,096 downwards.
TTCCAGGAACTTCAGCGCGTCTTCCATGGTTTCGGCTTCGACTTCGTACTGGTTGTACTCGGCGTCCATGAAAACATACATCGGATCAGCGAAATAGGAGTAGGTGACTTCCTTTTTTTCCAGCACGACCACGTCGAACTTGTCGTCGGCCTTGTAAACGGCTTCGCTCGGCGACTCGGTCAGGAGGTTCTTGAACTTCATCTTGACGACGGAAGAGTTGCGACCGGATTTGCTGTACTCGGCCTTGAGCACGACCATTGGGTCGTTGCCCACCATAAACACGTTACCTACGCGGAGTTCCTGAGCTGTTTTCATATCGTGGCGATCTCTGAATAAGGGTGCTGCTTGAAGGGGTTAGCGGTAAAAAGTCGCGAATTATACCTGAAGATCAAAAAAGATTCCTGCAGAAAATCACAAGCTTAGTGGCGAGGTCCGGCTGTCGCGCCAGGCGATGGCAATAGTGTTCCGCATGCGCCTGCAGCGCGGCCAGATTCCGCTGTAACCAGGCGATGCTCCCGGCATGCCAGCGACCTTCTGCCCACGCGCGATGGATAGCCTGCAGTTCGGCACGCAGTTCGTCTTCGAGATCGGCGTCCTTGCCGACGAGATAAGCCTCCAGCTTGGCTAGATGGGCATCCTCCTCTTGGCGGTAGGGTTGCCAGATGGCGGGCTTGCCCGCCCACAGGGCGCGTAGCCAGCTATCCTCGCCGCGCACGAAATTGAGGTCGCACAGCCACAGCAGGCGGTCGTAATCGTCCTGGCTGAGGAAGGGCAGGCGTAGCACATGCAGGTTACCGCGACTTTCGGTGGTGCCGGGAGCCATCGGCTGGCCAAGCCAAGCCTCGATGCGCGCTGTCACTTGCGGGTCGCTAACCAGGCAATCGATAGGTTGCGCCGAGGCGGCCATGTCCGCCAACAGCGTGTCGATCGCAGCATGACCGTAACAAAAGAGCGATACCCGCATGGCGGTACTGTCTGAGTTTGCGTTGTCACGATCACTGGAGGTGGCGCTCCGTAGCGTATCGATGCCGAGGCGCCGGCAGAATGCGGCCTGGGCCTGCGGCGAGTGCTGGAAGGCCTCGCGGGCTGTGATCAAGCCCCGTTCGCGCAGCAAGCCGCCGGACTCCTCCACAAATCCCGGAAAATAGAAGTATTTGGTCAGCGGCAGGCGTGGATGCGGCGAAGGTCTGAGATGGAAATCAGCGACCCAGGACTCGGCCGACAGGTATTCGAGATTGAGCCATACCGGTCTGGCGCTGGCCATGGCGTCGAGATAACGCGGCGGGAGTTCGCATGCGAAAGCCTCGATGACGACATCTGCCACCGTCGTATCCGGAAAATCGGCCACCCAGTGGGCGATCTCGACGTCTTCGATGCGCTGGCTGGGCAGCTGCAAGTCGATCGCAGGGATCAGCCTTTGCGCCACCGCCAGGTCGTCGACCCAGAGGCGGACCCTGATGCCGTGGTCATCCGTGAGTTGGCGTGCCAGGCGCCAGCAGACGCCGATATCGCCGTAATTGTCGACGATGCGGCAAAAGATATCCCAGCGTTGTGGCTTGTCCGGCGCAGTCATGCGTGCAGTTTAAATCAATCATGGCAGGCGCGCCGATCGCCCGATCGCGACAGCATGCGACCGGGCTTGCCTTGGAACTACAGCCTCAAAGCAGTAATGGCGCAACGAAAGCGAACCAGGCACCGACGGCATAGATGCCGACGGAGATCCAATAGGTCCAGCGTGCGTTCCTGCGCGCGCGTCTACAAACCGCCGCCAGCGCCGGGTCGGCAGGGCAGGGCGCATGCCGGGCGCGCCACTGGAAGTAGCCTGCGACCAGTAGCATCAAGCCCGCCGCGCCGAACACTTCCGGCTTGTGATCGCTGATCCAGACCAGCTGCGGCACGTTGCTGACCAGGGTCGACAATGCGGCCCCGGCGCCCAGCGCGACCAGCAGCGCCGGCAGCGCGCAGCAGATCAATGTGGAGAAGCTGGTGAACAGCGAGAACACATTCAGCCTTCTGCTGGTGGCCAGCGCAGTATCGGTCGCCAGCGGCTCGACCGTGCTCATTGCGTCACCTCGGCCTTGATCTGGTCTGCCGAACGATCGACGACCTCGGCTTCAGCCACCTCATAGCCGGCATCGCGGATGATCTTGCGGAAATCCTCGATCGGCACCGTTTGGCCGTCTTTCAGCTCCAGCGCCACCACCCGGGCCTTGAGGTCGACGAACACGGACTGGGTCTGCGGCAAGGCCTTGAGCTTCTTTTCGATGCCCTTGGCACAGAACGCGCAGACCATGCCGTTGACCTTGGCTTTGATGCTCGATGTAGCGAACGCGCTGGACGAGAACATCAGGGTGGAGAATGCGATTGTCATACTTAACATTACGATCTTTTTCATGATTGGATCCTTGATTGAATGGGCGCTAGAACGTCAGCATGAAGTTGATGCGCGGCATGCGCACCCCCTCATCCCAAGGGTTGGTGAGCCCAAGTTCGAGAAAATAGTCTTTGTTGATCAAGCGTAGAGCCGGCGTGACCTGCATCGCCGGGTCCATATTGCGCATGGTGCGTGCCTCGACCACGAACCAGGGCTGGGTGTGCTCGTAGCTGGTCTCGTAGAACGAGAACCCGCCCTGCACTGCAGCGGTATCGAAGTTCATGCCCGGTGCGCGCATCATCCTGGCTCTGGCCAGGAAATAGACGCGCGTCGTCTCATAGTCGAATTGCAGGCCTGGCGTGTAGGCAAAGCCTTGCCGGTCACTGCCGTAGGATTCGCCGATACCGCCGGTGAACCAGAGGTTGGCTTGGCCTTGCGGCAGGTTCCAGCGCTTGAAGATGCCGGTGTAATTGATGGCGGCGATGCCGCTGCGCATGCCATCCTTGTCGCGCATCTGCATGGATTCGATACCGATGGCATGACCGAAGCTGGGCGAATAGTTGGCCATGATCTCTTGATAATCGGCGCTCCATTCACCCATGAACATCGTGCTGTCGGCAAAGCCCATCAGCGCAGCTGCATGGCCGGGCAAAGGCAACGCCAGCGCCAGCAGGGCGAGCGTCGCCAGATTGTTGCGATTCATGATTCCTCCGAAAAAACGTTAAACCACTAAAGCGGGTTCAGGCGTCGATCGGCGGTTTCAATGCGGGTGGATAGCGCAGGGAAGCGAAGACCGTCTCGTGTGTGACGGGCTTGGCATGGGAAAGCATCGGTGCCGGCATGGGTGGCATGACGGTGAGGGTGAAATTCGTCGCATGCAGACATATTCCGCAGGCGAAGCAATCGTGGCCTTGGCAATGACCGTTGCGGTCTTGCTTGCTGGCGTCGGTGGCACCCGGCTTCTCCGTGTCTTGCATGGCCATAGTGCTGTGGGTCGCATGATCGTCATGCCCGCTGACCTGCATGCCCGGCATGTCATGGCAAGGGTGGCTGGCGAGCATGTGCGTTTCTGCCGCGCCTTGCAGCTGATCGAGCTGCATCTGCGTGCGCATGGCCCAGGCCGAGCCGGTAAATAGCGGCAGCCATAGCACCAGTAGCAGGCAGAGGAATTTTCTCATGCGATATGAGAGGGCAGTGGCTGGCATTAGTTCACCCGATCAATGTTCCGCCGCCAGGTAATCGATGGCCGTGATCTCGTAAGCCTCTTCGCCTCCCGGCGTCTGCACCCTGACCACATCGCCCACCTGCTTGCCGAGCATGCTGCGCGCCAGCGGCGAGACCCAGCTGATATAGCCCTTGCTCGGTTCAAGTTCGTCCTGGCCGACGATGCGGTAGGTGTGCTCGGTGTCGCGATCAAGCGAATACAGCGTCACCCAGGCGCCGAAATAGACCTTTTCCAGGCCTTGCTGGGTCTTGGGGTCGACCACTTCGGCATTGTCCATGCGTTTCATGAGGAAACGCAGGCGCGAGTCGATCTGCCGCAGACGCTTCTTGCCGTAGATATAGTCGCCGTTCTCCGAGCGGTCGCCATTGCTGGCGGCCCAGGCCACGGTACGGACCACTTCCGGGCGTTCCACTTTCAGTAGCTGGTGGAATTCCGCTTCCAAAGTGGCGAATCCTTCGGGGGTGATGTAGTTCTTTTGGTCTGCCATAAGGATCTAAAGGGTGATTGAAACGCACATGCCTGAACACATCAGGCTAAACGCGACATGCTAAATGCAGCATGTTAGCGCAGACCGCGGGCTTTGTGACCGCCAGGCATGGGTCGCGGTCCTGTGTATTTCCGCTGTATTTCCGCAGTGACGCCCGGCGAATCACAGTTAAAATGTCGTCATGACTGCCCCCGACCTTATCCTTTGCTCGACCCCGCGCCTGGCGCGCAGTCTGCAAGTGGCGCATGGTCGCAGGCAACGGCAGGCGGGCAATCGACAGTGGATGCCTTTGCCAGTCATGACCTTGTCTGCATGGCTCGATCGCTGGCTGGAGGAAGCCTTGCTGACCGGCGCGCTCGATGCCGAATCGGTGCCGCGCGACGTCTTCAATCCCATGCAGGAACGCCTGCTGTGGGAACAGGCCATCGAGGCCAGTCTCAAACACCTTGATAGTGCTCCCCTGTTCGACAAGAGCGGGCTGGCTTCGGCGGCGCAGGAAGCCAATCGCCTGCTGATCGAATGGAACCTCAGCTTGCCTGCCGATATGCAGACCGAGGAGACGCAGCAATTCCTGCTCTGGCGACAACGCTTCCATAGCCTGTGCAAGGCATCCGGTTGGCTGGAGCCGGTGCGCTACTTCAGCTGGCAGATCGAGGCGCTGGCGCGGACCTCGCTGCCGCTGCCGAACCGCATCGCGCTGGCAGGCTTCGACCGCATCAGCCCCCAGATGCAACGCTTCATCGACACCCTGGGCCAGCGAGGGAGCGCCGTCACGCCATACATTCTGGGCTACGAGACTTCGCAACAGGCGCGACATGTCACGCTGCCGGACCAGGACGCAGAATGCCGCGCGGCAGTCGCCTGGGCACATGCCTTGCTGACGGCACATCCGCAAGCCCGGCTGGCCATCGTCGTACCTGAGCTCGCCGCCTTGCGCGGCAAGTTATCCGCCTTGCTCGATGAAGCGTTCGAGCCGACGCTGGTGATGCCGCAACTCGCGGGGCAGCCGCGCCCTCATGATTTTTCGCTGGGCGAGGCACTCACCACCCAGGCTGTGGTGGCCGATGCCCTGGCCTTACTGCGTTTTGGCTTGCAACGCCACGCCGTGCCGCAAGCCGAGTTTTCTGCCTTGCTGCATTCGCCTTACTGGTCGGCGAGCATCAGCGAGGCGGATGCGCGGGCGCGGCTCGATACGCGCGTCCGCGAATGGCTGCCCTTGCATGTCAGCCCGCAGCGGTTGCTCAGGTTCACCGAGAAACACGTGCAAGGCGACACGGCCTTGCCCATGCCAAAGACGCTGGCCGCGCTGCAAGGCCTCATGCAGGCGAGTCAGGCGCAGCCATCAAGACAGCCGCCAGCGGCCTGGGCGACGGCGTTCCTCAGCCTGCTGGAAACCGCCGGATGGCCGGGCGAACGTTCTCCTTCCAGCCATGAATACCAGGCGATGCAAGCGTTCGAGAAGGTTTGCCACGCGCTGGCGCAACTCGATGGCGTCCTCGGCATGATCAATGCCGGCGAGGCGCTGCGCCGGCTCACGCAACTGTGCAAGGAACAGATCTTCCAGCCCGAGACCGAGGGTGACCCCCGCATCCAGGTCATGGGCATGCTCGAAGCCGCCGCCGAGCCGCTCGACGCCGTCTGGGTCATGGGCATGAACGATCATGTCTGGCCGCCGCCGCCGCGGCCGAATCCACTGCTGCCGGCCAGCCTGCAACGCGCCGCACAGACGCCCAATGCCGATAGCGCGGCACAGGCGACATTTGCCGAGGCCATCCACGCACGCTTGTTGCACAGTGCACGCGAGCTCATCTTCTCCAGCGCGGAGAAAGACGGCGAGCGCCTGTTGCGCGTCAGCCCATTGATGCGGGGCATCGCGCCAGCGGGTGCCGAAGCTGCCTATCCGCTGCAAGCGACATTGGCGGAGCGCATGGCTTATGCCACTGAGCCAGACAGCCTGCAGCTGATCGACGACCATCGGGCGCCTGCCGTCGCGGAGGGTCAGCATCTTGCCGGCGGTACCGGGCTGCTCAAGGCCCAGGCCATCTGTCCGGCCTGGGCTTTCTATCAATACCGTCTGTATGCGCGTGAACTCAAGCTGCCGGTCACCGGCCTGGATGCCATGGAACGCGGCACGCTGGTGCACGCCGTGCTGGAATGTTTCTGGCAAGAGCGCGGTTCACGTGATGTACAAGCCATGACGCCAGAGGCGCTGCAGGCCGCTGTCGCCACCGCCGCCCAGCAGGCCCTGCAGCGATTCAGCGCCGAGCGTGAGACACCGTTCACACCGGCGTTCCTCGCACTGGAAGAAGCACGTCTCAGTAAACTCACGCTGGCCTGGCTCACCGAGATCGAATCGCAGCGCCCACAGCCATTCAGCGTGGTCGCCTGCGAGCAGAAGCAGGAGATCGCGATCGAAGGCGTCGCCATCACACTGGTGATCGATCGTGTCGATGCCCTGGATGACGGCCGGCTGATCGTCATGGACTACAAGACCGGTGCCCGCAATGACTATCGCAACTGGGCGCAGGCGCGCATCACCGAACCACAACTGCCCATCTATGCGGCGTTCGTACTGGCAGCGGACGATGTCGCCGCCGTCTGTTTCGCCCAGATCCGCATGGATAAGCGCGGGTTCATCGGCCTCGCGGCGGAGCCCGAGTTGCTGCAGGGGTTGACCGCGCTCGACGACAAGAAGGGCAGGGAGGTCTTTGCCGAGCGCGAATTCGCCGATTGGCCCGGCGTATTGGCGCAATGGCGCGAGCGTATCGCCGGCATCGCGCTGGAATTGAAGTCGGGCGAGGCCGCAGTGCGCTTCACCAGTGAGAAGGATCTCGCCTACTGCGAAGTCTTGCCCTTGCTGCGCCTGCCCGAGCGGCAACTGCAATATGAGCGGCTGCATAACGGTACGGGAGAGGCAGCATGACCGATCACGGCTTGCCGCCTGACGCCATGTCAATGACTGGCATGCCTGATGCGGAAGCGCTGCTCAGGGAAGACGCGCACAGCCGCG